>JABFGF010000011.1 GCA_013112635.1 Calditrichota bacterium
AAAGAGTTATGCACATAAATCCACAACTTATTAACAAAAAAGAAGCAAAAAAAGGAAGTACTAAAAACGTTATACTACAACAACTAAATTTATCTTACAAAGTTACCTTTTATTATGAGTCAACTGGGGGGGATCGAATTTTTTAGAATTTTAAAAACAATTTTATTGCTTAACCAACCATTCCAACGCTTCTTGCTCATCATCAAACGTATTTATTTCACGCCCAGTTAAAGTTAATATCCCTTTAAATATTATCTGATAGTAGCTATTTAAACCTATCAGCGCCGAGGCTTTTACATACGGTTCATTATGGCTCACAAATTCATGCATAGTTTTAATTACATCTTTGTCATATTCTGTTTCAAAAACATTTGTCAAAGCTAAAACTGATTTTTCAGGTTTTGTTCTAACAATCTTTTTGACTTCGTCCATAATAATAAAAATTTGATCTCGTTTATGTTTTGAGAAATCAGTAAATAAAATAGTTTTGGATTTATATTCTATAAATTTGATATGTTTATTTGGCATCTGGAAAGAGATTGATGAAATTTGCAAATATAGTTATCGGATGCTTTAAACAAATAATTTAGTGAATGTAATATTTTAAGGAAAACTTATGGAATGGCGGGCAAGTCATATTTTGGTCAAAGATAAAAAATTAGCTGAAGAGCTTATTAAAAGAATTAGAAAAGGTGGGAATTTTTCCTCACTGGCAAAAGAACATTCAACCTGCCCCAGCAAAGGCAAGGGTGGCGATTTGGGTTGGTTTGGTCCGGGCCAGATGGTTAAGGAATTTGAACAGGCAGTGAGCCGCCAATCAAGCGGATTGGTTGGGCGAGTGATTCGAACCCAATTTGGTTTTCATGTAATAAAAAAAACCGGGCAAAAGTAAGGTTATAAAGACATTTATTTTTTTTACAAAAAAAAAGCCCCGAAACTGTCGGGGCTTATAATTTGTCGATAGTTACTCTGTATACTCTATCTCTGTGTATTCCATTATAGCAGCACTTGTAAATTTTGAAGCAGGCATATAGTCATGGATCATTCCATTCGCGCCAAATTTCAAGCTATATGCATCATAACCTAAAACACGAAGATAAGCTGTTAAAAATGCACTCCCTTGTCCAGTATAGCAATAAGTTACAACAGGTTTATCTGCGGGAAGAGTATTCAGGTAGTTTTCAGATTTAAGGTCATTTCTAGGTATATAGTTGATAGCACCCGGAATGTGACCAGGATCTAAATACTGATCATTTGGCCAGTAATTATTGATATAATGTCCATCAAGATCAGCAAAAACAGCAGCGTTTGTAATTGCACCTGCAGAAAAACCAGCAGCTAATACTTCCTCAACACGTTTTCTTAAAATTGCAGGTCCTTCTTCTTCATCAGTTGATAAGACGGGAGAATCAACAACTGGGCCTTTTGGTGTATCTGTTTTAACAAAATCAACATACCGGCCATTTGAGCAATTATTTGTCCAAGAATCAAATTTGGAATTCCATGAGGTCATTCCAAATTTCATCGAATACACATTATCATGACCTAGTAATTGGAGTAGAGATGTTCCATATGCTGCAGTTTGGCCAGAATAACAAATTATAATAATTTCTGATGGGTTGGTTGTTAATCCTTCAACGTGGGTAATAAGATCACTAAAAGCAACATTAACTGCTCCGGGAATATGTCCCAAAGTATCATAAACACCAGCGCTACGGATATCGATCAAGTATTGGTCTGTACCTAAATCCGTTTTAACATCAGCGGCAGATTTTAATGCAGTATAAGTTGTGTTTATAAAATCACCTGCATCGCCTTCAAGATACTCAAGAAGAACAGCATATTCATCAACTGGATCTGAATCGGTTGAACTTTCACTACATCCCCAGAATAAAGAAAAACTGAAGATTGGGATTAAAATAAATAAGAAAGTATTCTTTCTCATGACTAACTCCTTTGGTTTGGTTTGATTAAATTAGGGTGTGCCCCAGCTCGCCGGTAATTTTCCATCAACTGTTACACTTTGGTTTGCCTGGACTTCCCAGTTTTCATTCATGTCTGAATTAAATAAATAAAGGTTACGGTTTCTGTATGTAACTCCTTCTTTTATGATATGACAATTATCATAACACAATTTCCCTTCTTCAACCTCTGTCCTGGGTGTCCATTTTAGGATATTGTGCGGTGTTGTATATTTATATGTTGGTTCAATATTAAAATTTGTCAGTTCAGTTGTTCCGTATAATTCCCAGCTATCCGGTGCATGAGGTGCCAACCGCAAAGTAGCCATTTTATAAGGTTTAATATCCTTTATCGGGTTTATACCAATTTTAAAATTCTGATGCGAATGGTTACGTGCACCTTCTCCACCAACATGGCAACTTCCACAATTATTATAAGGCTGTGAATGGCATGTCTGGCAATTAAAATCGTTTATGTGGACAGAATGGTAGACGTTTGATTTATCAACGTTTGGGTGACAATCGGAGCATTCCGGTTTTAATTCCATTTCATAACGGCGATCATAAATTTTACCATCGCCATGTACTTCATCTGTTGAATGGCAAGAAAGGCAATTAAAATCAAGATTTGTCAAATGCACATCAGGCTTGGTTCCGGAACCTACTCCAAAAAATGCATGTCCGCCCCGGCTTACATGGCAGGCCACACAATTATCGCGCATATCAGGTTTGCTAAACTTATGACCTTTGTATAAACCGCCGCCACCAGACTTTGGTCGGTTTACGTGGCAATCACCACAGCCACCATGGCATTTTGCACAGTTTTTATCATATCCGGCTTTCATTTCTTCCGGAACATCATCAAAAGAGTCAACACCAAATCTTAAAGCAACTCTTTTCTTTTGTCCCCATCCCTGTTCATGTAGGCTATTATGTGTTCTGTTAACAACTTCTGCATGACAAGGTGCACATTTTTCAGTAGCTGCAACTGAAGGATGGCGAATAAAATCACCGGAGTGTGCCAGTTTTTTATCATCTGTATCATTAATACCATTATGGCAGTCTATACACTTCATATCTCCATGTGTAGAATTGGCAAATTCTTCATATCCATCATCACCAAGATATACACGATCATAAGGTTCATAATGTGGCGCATCGCCTCCACAACCACCAGACTCAACAACTGTATCCGGAGAGGCAATTGATTTTAATACATCATAATTTGTATGACAACCCACGCAAGAGTTAATTGATAAATTTGGATCAACTGTGTTATCATCATCTGCTTTATCTGAACACGCAGTGAAAAGATTCACAAATAGGACACAAAAAAATAACAACAGATACTTACTCATTCTCATTAAATTTCCTCCTCGTTCTTATTCATCCATTTTCGTAATGCAGAAAGTAATTGGTTCATACCGCTAATAAGATCACTATGGATTGAAACATCGACATCTTCAAGTATCTCTTTGTGAATATTCACATAGGCTTTGTTCAGCTGGCTAACCATTTCTTCACCTTTTCCAGAAAGTGTAACCCTCATATTCCGCCGATCCAGCTCTGCTATTTCACGATTGGTATAACCCTTTTCAACTAGCCCATTTACTATACGCGTAAGTCTTCCGGGGCTTAGGTTTAGTCTTTTTGCCAGATCTTTATTATTTACCACTTCTCCCAAATTAAATAATCTCAGGCACCTAAATTCTGATGGTGTTAAACCATATCTTTCGGCCAACCTCATCTCTTTTTGATGACAATCTTCAAGAAGGTGAAATGTTAAATCCGCTAATTTTGCTGCATTGGAATTTGAATTATTCATTTTGATTTCCATTACCAATAATTGTTAGTGACAAATATCGACAATAACAATTGTTTTGTCAACATTTTTTTGTTTTTTTTACTTTTTTGATCAGTTTTACTTAATCACCTAGTATGTTACATTATTGAAACTTTTAATCAACGCCACCTGTCCTATATCTATGTACACACTTTACACTCGGAGCTAATAACCATGTCTACCAGAATAACTGTTTTAACTCTTTTACTTGTTTCAGGTCTTTTTGCCCAGCCCGGTGATTATTTCCAGCAGGATGTTTATTATACAATTGATATAACCCTCAATCCTATTACACACAAATATCATGGTCAACAAAAACTTATTTACACTAATAACTCACCTGATGAATTGGAATATATTTGGTTCCACTTATACCCAAATGCATACAAAGACGAATCAACACCATACGCAAAACAGCAGAAACATATGTATCGCAGGCCTTTTCATTACTCTGATGAAAAAGATCGTGGCTACATAAACCTAACTTCTGTAAAAGCTAATGGACTTGAAATTAGCTGGCAATACAAAGAAGACGCTATTGATGAAGCAAAGCTGTTGTTAGACAAACCGCTTAAACCAGGTGAAACTATAACAATCGAACTTGATTTTAATGCACAATTCCCAATTGTATTTTCCCGATCCGGGCATTGGGGTGAACGTTATTTTCATGGGACACAATGGTACCCAAAAGTTGTTGTTTATGATAAGTATGGATGGCACCCAGATTCTTATGTAGAAGTCGGCGAATTTTATGGTGAATTTGGAACTTTTGATGTCAGTATTACCCTACCCAAAAATTTTGTAATTGATGCTACCGGGATGCTACAGGAAAACCCTTTTGAGGAGGCATTTCTGGATTCGATAATTGAGCAGAGTAAAAAACTCACAAAAATAAAAGATGTTGAAGAGCGAAATAAATTCTGGCAGAGTTGGCAAAAATCACATCGAAATAATACAAATTATGATTCTTTAAAAACAGTTCGTTTTGTAGCCGAAAATGTACATGATTTTGCCTGGTTTGCCGGGGAAGATTTTATGATCCATCAAAAAATTACCCAAGATAATGTTTTAGCAAGAGTGTTAACCTTACCCCAAAATGCTTATGACTGGAAAGATGTACCGGACTGGATTGATAAAACTCTCTGGTTTTATGGTGACAAAGTTGGAAAATATAAATATCCAAAAGCCACTGTTGTAGATGGATCACACGAAACAAGTGGTGGTATGGAATACCCAATGATCACTTTGATTACAATGGATTATCAGTCATGGACAAATATGCTGGAAATGGTTATCGCCCATGAAGTTGGCCATAACTGGTTTCAGGGAATGATTGGCAATAATGAGCGAGCCAGTGTTTTTCTTGATGAAGGTCTTAACGATTACCATGAAGTAGCATATATGAACCATTATTATGGCTTTTACAATTTAACTAAGTTTGACAGTTTGCTTGGTAGCTGGAATATTCTGGATGATTTGGGTGAGTGGCATTATCACAATCTCGTTTACGGATCTATGGCCAGGCAACACAAAGAACAACCTATGAGCCTTCGAGGCGAACAATTTACACGAAATAGTTATTCTTCTTCTAATTATTCAAAAGCCGGTTTTATGCTTAATGCCCTTAAATGGATGATGGGAGAAAAAGAATTTGAAGAAGCCATTAAAACCTATTTTGAACGCTGGCATTTTAAACATCCGGGACTAGATGATTTCTGGAATACAATGCAGGAATATACCAAAGAAGATATAAACCATTTTAGAAAAGAGTGGATGGAAACTACGCATTATAATGATTTTGAATTAGAGGATTATGAAACAAGCAAATCTGGAAGTGAATTTACAACAAAAGTTTTTGTAAGCAATCAAGGTACGATAAAAGGACTGCCTGCTCCTGTTCATTTAGTCACAGCCCAAAATGATACATTAGAGGGACGCTGGAGTGGCAATGAATCCGATCCTGTTATATTTAAACATTTTAGCCCGGTAGAGAATGTGGAGGTAAATTTAAAACGGCTTTTCTTCGAGACAGATTATTATAATAATAGTAATTTTCCTGAATTTGAGTTTGCTTTCTTACGGCCAATACCTTCATTTGATAAATATAAGGTTACCTTTTATCCATATCTCGGGTATGAGTATTTTAAAGATGGAACGCGACTTGGAACGGGTTTTTGGTCTGGCAATCCTATTTTTAATCACTATTTCTTTAAAGGGAACGCCTATTATGCTCTTGAATCCGGAAACATCGGGTACTCCCTAAAATTGGATCACCGGCTACCAGGTTTTATTCTTAATTACAGCGATGTCTACCTGGGAATAGAAGACAAAGACGGTCTTAAAAATATTGATGCAAAATTAAAAATGGTTTATCGCAATCCAAACAGCTTTGCCGTCCGCTACAACATTCAACTTGGGCTAAGTAATATAAAACTGCATGATATGATTTATCATGAACCCGGAATTTATCAAAAAAGCAGGTATACATCAGCAAAGATAGAATTTAATTCCCGGTTAAGGCGAATGGTATATTGGGCTGACTTGAATATCAGATTTGAAAAAAGTATTGATGTATTAAACTCACAAGCCGATTTTTTTAAGTTTGAAATCAAAGAGAAATTTACATTCTTTCTAACTAAAAAAGTTCGCTCAAAGCTGGATGTGTATATTGGTTCGGTTACAGGTGATAATGTGCCATCCCAGGAGCTAATTTTTGCAGGTGGTGATGTTGATCCTAAACATGAAGCATTTGTACCTGGCTACCGGGGAAGTGCTGCCCCTATAAGAAGTTATACTTTAGAAAAAGGAATGGGCATGCTTGGCCATGGCCATCAAAAAGGAAATTACTTAAAAAATAAAAGTGGTTTTGCAGTGGGTATCGAGTTTGACGTACCCATAATTCCAACTATTTATGGACGTGCTGGAACTATGGCTTCAAGTTTTAATACTCTTGGGGATGATAAATACTTTTTTGAATCTGGTTTTAAAATTGATAGTGGATTTCTTTCGCTGACATTTCCTATGTACATTAGCGATCCTATACCTGGAGAAGAGAATTTTGAATTTCGCACTTTCTTCAACTTAGAATCGCCAATTAATTTTGACTAAAAATGAACAACAGAAAAACAAATATCCGTTACAATTTTGACATTCTTCAGCTACGATGGTTGTCTATTTGGTCTAATGTATCGCCATAAACAACATGTTTTATTGCATCTTGCTGTAGGAAATCGTGAGGAAAACCAACTTCAATTTTGCTGACATTATTTAGCTTGTCCATCTGTTCCGGGTTAAGCACAAAATCTGCTGCATTCAGGTTATCTTCAATCTGCTCAAGTGTGCGTGCACCTACAATTGGGATAACCACCTGATTTTGCTGCATAGTCCAGCGGATAGCAACCTGCGCCGGGGTTTTTCCAATTTGCCCGGCAACTTCAACCACCGCTTCTGCTATTTTGGTATTTCGTTCATTACGCCTTTGACTGTGCTCTTTAACCCGGCCTTCTGCTTCTCGGTTTTTTAAATACTTTCCCGTTAATGCGCCTCCGGCAATTGGCGCCCAGGCAGTTATACCAATATCAAAAGCTTTGGCCATTGGTAAAAGATCGCGTTCGGGTGTACGCTGCATCAAACTATATTCTACCTGCAATCCTATAAAGGGCGATAATCCTCGCAGATTGGCAATTGTATTTGCCTGTGCAATTCTCCAGGCCGGTGTATCGGAAATAGCCGCATAAAAGATTTTACCCTGGCGGATCAGATCATCAAAAGTGCGCATTATTTCATCTACAGGAGTTAAAAAATCCCAGGCATGCAAATAAAGTACATCGATATATTCTGTGTTTAATCTTTTTAAACTTGCCTCTACAGACTGAATCATGTTTTTGCGGTGGTTGCCTGCACGGTTCGGGTCACCTGCTTGCTCGTACAAAGTATATTTTGTTGCCAGGACAAAGTGTTCTCTTTGCGATTTAATAAACTCACCAACATATTTTTCACTAGTGCCGTTTGTATACCGATTGGCAGTATCAATAAAATTTCCGCCTTTTTTTGAATAGGTATCAAAAACTTTTTTACTTTCTTCTTTGTTGGCGCCAAAACCCCATTCTTCGCCAAATGTCATTGTTCCCAGACAGATTTCTGAAACACGTAAGCCGCTTTTACCTAATAATTTATATCGCATCTTTTTTCCTTTCAAAAACCTAAAAATGTATTTACCAATCAATTACTTTTCTGTCCCGCAAAAATTTTCCATCTGGAATTTCATCTGCAGAAGCCAGCCAAACTGCAGTATCTGCCCCTTGCTCAACACTGCGTGATGCATTTGATCCACCCATATCTGTTCTTACCCATCCGGGACAAATACTATTTACTTTTATGTTTTCCGAACTTAAATCTTGAGCTAAAATAGCTGTAAATGAATTCAAAGCCGTTTTTGACATCCTGTACGCGGCGTACCCAGAGCCCATTTCACTTAGTGAACCCATTCCGCTGGAAACATTTACAATTCGGGCTTCTTTGCTTTTTTTTAATAGGGGCAGAAAAGTTTGGGTTAATTCTACAGGCCCAAAAAAATTGGTTTCCATCACCGATCGGATTTCCTCCATTTTAGCAGTATCAACGCCTTTGCCGCTACTGATAATCCCGGCATTATTAATTAGCACATCCAACCTGCCATATTTATTTTCAATAAAATCCTTTGCCGATTCAAACGTAGAATTGTTATTCATATCAATCTGTAAAAACTCAACCCCTGATGGAAGTTTCATAAGAGCTGTTTTTCCTTTTTCCTGATCTCGGGCAGTTAAAATAACATTGTGATTTTGTTCCGCCAATTGCCTGCAAATTTCAAGACCAATCCCACGATTTCCACCTGTTATTAACATTACTTTTTGCATTATTTCCTCCATAAAAGCTTTTTATTAAATCATATTTTTAATTTTATTTTGCAAAATGCCATAACTATAAATCATCAAACTACAACTTACCAAATTCCTGTTGGATCCCTTATAAAACAGACTTTTGCAAAGTTAATCTACTTATTGTTACGGAGCATTTTGTTTGATCAATATACTTTCTCATCCCTCAAGATAGTAAGAAATAAGTATTTATAGCCGAATTATAAGCCTGAGGGGATTAAATCAGGATATAATATTGTTTCGATCTGTTCTTTTTCTATTACTATTTTTCTCAATTTCTTTCAGCCAGCACCCACAAGATGTTAAAGTGCCTGTTGGAATTCCTTTTAAACAGACCTTTGTTTCTAAGGATTATAATGCAGGATCTCAAAACTGGGCTATAACTCAAGATAAACGTGGTATAATTTATGTTGGAAATAGTTTAGGCATTTTGGAGTATGATGGTGTTGAGTGGAGGGTAATTGAAACACCCATTGGCTCTGATGTGTTTACCTTAGCGGTGGATACCTTTGGCATTGTCTATGCGGGATTAACAGACCAATTTGGTTATATATCTGCCGATTGGAGTGGCAATCCTGTTTATAAATCTTTGTCAGATTCAGTTGAGGGATTTTTTGGACAAGTTTTCAATATAATCCCGGTAAAAGAGGATGTTTATTTTGTAACAGAATATGACAGGATTTTTAAACTATCCGGGAAAAAAGTTACTGAGGTTTTTAATACAAAATATTCATTCACCGGAAAGCTTAACGGTTCACTTATTATCCAAAAGCGAACTGGAGGACTTTACGAAGTAAAAAATGATACCCTAAAAAAAATTCCCAATCTGGATAAGCTTGCCAACAAGAATATAATGAACCTTTTGCCTTATAACCCAAAAGGCAACCGCAACAGAAACCTGTTTATTACTTCCAAAGGAGAGTTTTATATTTATGATGGACAACAACTCTCTGAGTTAAAAACTGAGATAAGCCCATTATTTAAAAAATACTTTCTATATGATTCGGAAAAACTGGCCGGCAATTACTATGCTCTCATTCTGGATCCATTTGGAGTTATTGTTATTAATTCACAGGGTAAAATTGTTTATACTTTTGATATTGAATCTAACCTGATAAGTCAATCTGCCCTGACCCTTTTTAAAGACATGCAAAATGGTCTTTGGGTAGGAACCAATGAAGGCCTAAACCGTTTTGAATTCCCTACACCTTTTCAAAGCCTGTTTTCTGAAACGGGTATTCGCGGTGGCGTTACGGACATTAAGAAGTTTAATAACCAATTATATATTTCAACTCTTGGCAGATTTTACCAACTGAAAGAAAAACCTGATCCTGCAAATCAATTCTCTGCAAATTTTGCAAAGCGCTTTGGATTGAATACGATAAAGGAGATTAATGCCTGGACATGGGCCATGTTGGTTTTTAAAAATAAATTACTTTTAGCTACAGATCTTGGCTTGTATTCCATAGATACAAAAAATAAAACCAGGCATTTGTTCAAAAATATTGAGTATACATCAATATGCCAATCTGTAACTGATGAAAACCGCTTTTTTCTTACATCTTACGATTCACTTTTCAGTGTTAAATACAATCATGGTAAATTACTTTTAGAAAAATCTATTTTTATTGGTCACAATGGCAATTTTTCAACTTATGAGACTGCTGATAGTCTTATTTGGATTAACTCGTACGAGCAGGGTTATTACAAAATTGATATTAAAAAAGGAATTGAAAATGCTGAAATAAAACAATACACAACAAAAAATGGTTTACCTCAAAATAATTTTAACTTTATGTCAATGTTAAACAATCAATTACTTTTCCTGGCCAAGGACGGCTTATATAAATTTAACTCCTCTTCCGATTCATTTAACATCGATACGACCTCCAGTATTGGAAAAACATTTTACAAGAAAGGAATTAATGATATTGTTGATGATGGAAATGGAAACATTTTTGCTACAACCCTTAAAAATTTGAGCTATTACAAAAAAAACAAGATCGGCGGCTTTACAAAAGATGACTCAACATTTGCACGAATTTCGGATTTTGCTACAGAAAAAATTCTAATTGAAGATAATGGTAGAATTTGGTTTGGCGGAAGCCCCGGTTTAATTAATTATGATCCATCATATTCATTTAAAAGCCAAAACAGTTACAAAACTTTAATCCGTTCAATTTATTTCGGTGGAGAACTATTTTTTAATGGTGATTGGATAATCCCCAGAAAGCATAAACCTCAATCCAAAACAGCCCGTAAAAAACGATACCATCAAATTGATTATGACTTTCGAAGCGCAAAGTTTACATATTCCATAAACAGTTTTCACCACTTGGAATACAACAAATACCAGTATTTCCTTGAAGGCTTCGAAAAAGATTGGTCGAAATGGAGCAATAAATCTGAAAGGGAATATACAAATCTTCCTGTCGGGAAATATATTTTTCACATAAGAGCAAAAAATGTGGACAATTATCCGGCTAAAGAAGCTGTATTCTATTTTGAGATTATTCCGCCCTGGTATAAAACAACGTGGGCTTATCTTGGTTATATTTTTGGCACAGTACTATTCATTATATTGATTGTAAAGTGGCGCTCCTTTGGATTAAAGCAGCTTGTCTCTGAACGGACAAAAGAACTAACAAATGCAAACTTGCAACTTATTTCAGCAAAAGCCGAAGCTGAGCAAGCCGTACGTTCAAAATCGATTTTCTTAGCAAACATGAGCCATGAAATTCGCACTCCTCTTAATGGCATTCTGGGAATGAACCATCTTCTATCAGGAACACCCCTTTCAGATGACCAGAAAGAATATGTCGACGCCATAAATTATAGCGCAGATTCCCTGCATAAATTGATTAATGAAATTCTTGATTTTTCAAAAATAGAAGCGGGTAAAATGGAAATAGAGATCATTGAATTTGATTTGGTTTCTTTCATGGAGAATGTGTTTAAAATATTGAAAGTAAGCGCTGAAAAGAAAGGATTAAAAATATCTTTAACTCTAGATAAAGATCTCCCCAAAACAGTAAAAGGCGATCCACATAGGATTAAACAGATTCTTTTAAATTTTGGCAGTAACGCTATAAAATTCACTAAACAAGGTGAAATTGCAATCAGCCTTTCCATTAATAAAATCGCTGATAAGAAAATAGATAATGAGGCTAAAGTTCCTTTACAGTTTATGGTTAGTGACACCGGTGTTGGAATAAAGAAAAAGAAACATAAGCAAATATTTTCAAGCTTTTCTCAAGCTGATTCATCGACTACACGTGAATATGGCGGTACCGGATTAGGCCTTTCCATTAGCAAACTGCTAGCAACTTTAATGGGCGGTACAATTGAGTTTGATAGTAATTTTGGTAAAGGTTCGGTGTTTTGGTTGAATTTATCCCTGGAGCATAATGAGCTAACCATTGAGAAGAAATTGCTATCTGAAAAACAAAAAGTTTTTATAAATGATCTGAATAAATTAAAAATATTAGTGGCCGAAGATAATTCGATCAATCAAAAGTTTATTAAACGATTATTAGAAAATAATAATGCTTTGGTTGAGATTGCCAACAACGGTCATGAAGCTGTTAATATGTATAAAAGCCAGAGCTATGATTTAATTCTTATGGATATAAATATGCCAGTGATGGATGGTTACAAAGCCACAGAGCTTATACGTTCATTTGAAACTGACCAGGGTGGCCATATTCCAATTATTGCTTTAACCGCAAACGCTATTAAGGGGGATCGTGAAACATGCCTGGCCGCTGATATGGATGATTATCTTACGAAACCGGTAAAAATTGACGACTTGATTAACATAATAGAAATGAACCTCAACAAAAACTAATCTTAATAGAGATCCTTCCCTTTTAAGGAGCCTTTGCTAATTGTCAATCTTATGTAACCAGTGATTATTTCAATAAAATAAGTTTTTGTACTCTGCTAAAATTATTAAAACGTGCATGTGAATCCCACCTTCAAGTTCATTCCAACTTACATTTTCCCAGAATCATTAAGCTCAGCCATATCTATTTAACCTATCACTTTATTTTCGTCAAGATTGTATAAACTGTTTTTTTGATTAATAATTTCCCCATTTGGATCAGTCTGTGTAAAACCAACCTCGCTGTTTTCAGCACTAATCTTAAACGATGTTTGCCCATACGAAAAAGAAATAAACGCTAAAAATAGTGCTGAGACTTTTAAAAAATTGCTCATACCTTTTTCCTTCTATGATCTTTTTTAACGTAATATATATAATCTTTATTCGAATAGAAAGGGAAAAATAAGTATTAAGATAGGTAGTTATAAAAAAATAAAGTAAATATTTGGGAACAATGTTTTTTTTTATTTGTTGTTCTGTTTTTAGTGGGATTAATCTTTCTTTTTTGTTATTTTTCGCTTTTGGTATTTTGACAGCACACCATTAACAATTTACACAACATTGAAGCATTTAACGGTATACTTTTATGAACCAGCTTTCCAGGGAAAAAGCGGAAAAGTTAATCGAAGATAAAAATGTTGTTAGTTCAAAAATTAAACAAGATAAAACTGAACTTTGTGTTTATTTGAAATTAACAGATGGCAGGAGCTGTCTTGTAAAATACGACAAGCTAAAAAAGACAAAAAAATATTTCTTAGAATAATTAATATACCTTCCAGGTTTTAAAACCCGGAAGGATTTAAGAAAACGTTCTATTTACTCATATCAAATTTCACACCAAATGTAACACCTAATGCGCTAACATCTGTTAGATTATATTTTGCTTCGGCAACACCTGCCATACCACCAAGTGGAAATTCATAGCCTACTAAAGCCGTTATTCCAAAATCTGTGTTTGATGCTGTTGCTGTACCTGTATTGCCAAAACCAACAAATGTTGGAACCTCAATACTTACAAAATTTAACACCAGGCCGGCACCAGCATAAAGTCCTTTAATATTATTCAGTGCATAATGAGCTTCAGCCCCTAATTGAAAATTCGATAAGGAAAAATCAACTCCGCCAATACTATACCCGGAGCTCCAGTATTCCAGAACCGGATTTAAATGGACATTTTCCATAATTTCTCCCAAATCAGCTTTTGCACCAATCTGAAACCCGCTGTCCCATGGATCTTCCGGCAAAACAATCCCTGCTTTACCTGTAATTGATTTCAATCCCAATCCTTGTCCATAAGACGATGTAATCATAAAAACTGTTATAAAAATTAATACCAATATCCTTTTCATTTTTCACTCCTTATTAAATCTATTTTATTAAAACCATTCGTTTTGTTTGAACAAAATCACCTGCTGTAAAGCGGTAGATATATGCTCCGCTCGCTATCCCATTTGAATCCCAATTAATAATATATTTACCAGTATTTAAATTTTCCTCAATAACTGTCGCTACTAATTGCCCGGTTAAGCTAAATACTTTCAAAGAGACTTGACTTGTTTTGGGTAGCGAAAACTCAAAATTAGTATTTGGGTTAAATGGATTTGGGTAATTTTGGGTAATATTATACTTTTCAGGAATGGCTCCTATTTCGGGATTTTCAACCGCGCTGACTGTGCCATCCAGGGAAAGATCATCCAAGTAAAAAACCGAGCCCACATTGTGGTCACCATCCGGGTTCCCTCCAATAGCAACGGATATGTGCACAACTTCTGCGGTTATATCTGCCGGTTCATCATATACAAATGGTACCTCAAAAAATGTATACGATTCTGCGACCGGTAAATCAATCTCCGCTATTGCAACTCTTCTCCCGGCTGTATTATTATTAAGGGCAACCCTAACCTCAAAACGCCCGGCAGCCGAATCGGGGTTACCCAAAGTATATTTATAATAGCCACTGAATTTTGCATAATTTTGTGATACAAGAAAAGGGTTTTCAATAACAGAATTATCCTTACCTGTAAAAACTCCCGGTTCAGAAGGTGCATTCAAGAAAAGAATCGTTTCTCCTTTTACAGCATAAGCACCGGAGTTTGAATCTGTAGTTTGTGTAACATCAATTATAGATAGTGCAGGAACATTTGACGTAAGCCAATGATCCGGTTTACCGTTTGCCCAATCTTCAAAACCAGCATTTAGTATCCCATTTTGTGCAAAAGACAATAGCGGGATTAGGACTATAATTATTAAATATTTTCTCATTTTGTTTACCCTTTTCTTCATTACTTACTTGTTATTCCAATGTAATATTATCAAGTAAAAAAGTGGCGCCAACAGTTGCGATAGATGCCACAGATATCTGAATCAGTTTTGGAGTTTCTGCTTGGATAGGCATGTCAAGGCTGAGCAATGTATAGTTGCTTGCTGCCTGATCAATCTGATATGTTTCAAAACTCAAAATTCCACTTGGGTAACTCGAGTAGAGAGATACCTGAACAGACAAATATTCGCCTGTATTTGCAGGAGAAAATTTATAATAAAAGTTGACTTTTGATACATTCTGGTCAATTTCAAAATACGGCGCCAGGGCTGTTCCTGAGGTAATTGAAGCATTTATCGGGGCACCTTGAAATGAAAGAACTTCTGCTTTAATTGCTGCTGATCCTGATTGCGCATCACTTGACTTGGTAACATTTGTATATGCATTGGGGATATTGGAAGTTGTCCAGTTTACCGGTTCTCCCCCACTCCAATCTTCAAAACTAAAATTATTGCCAGAGCCATTGTTATTATTATTGTTGTTGTTATCATCGTCGTTTGACCCTGTACTGCTTTCGCTACACCCATTAAAAGCAAACAACAAACCAATACCAATAAATGTTAAAAATAAACGTCTCATATCTCTCTCCTTCTTTCTTTATGAATGTTTTACTGTCTCAAAAATGATAGTGTTGATAATACGGTTTCAATTCCATGGCCATATTCTTGAACCTGAAATGTTGAATTAATTGCTAGTATGATAGGACGGTAAAAAGGCAGACTCAATCACGCAGGTGGGGTATTTTTGTTTATTGATTTATTTTCAATTGATAATTGAATATTTCTAAAATATTTATCTAAATATTAAAAATTAAACGATGGATTTGAAACAAGGTTGATTGTGTTTAAATCGTCAATCATCAATATTCAATCAGATGAGTTTATCGCTGATGGCTTTTCTTACTGCTTCTGCGCGGGTAGAAACATGTAGTTTTTTGTAAATGTTTTTAAAGTGTGAGCGAACTGTATGTCCACTAATGTGAAGTTTCTCTGCAATCACTTTGTAGTTTTCACCATCGCAAAGGTGTCTCAATATTTCAACTTCACGACCGGAAAGGATTGTTCCTTTTTCCGGTTTAAATGAGCTTATAATGCGCCTTGCAATACTTGCTGTCATTGGCGAACCACCGTTATGAACTTCCTCAATAGCTTTAAGAATCTCTGTTGGTGAGGTGTCTTTAAGCAAATAACCTGTTGCCCCAACACAAATGGAATTGAAGATAGAATCATCATCATCCTGAACTGTAAGCATCAAACAATCAATCTCAGGAAGTTCATCTTTTAGGCATTTCACACCTTCAATCCCGGACATGCCCGGTAAATCTATATCCATCAGAACAACATGCGGTGGTGACTTTTTAAGGTTATCCATTGCCATTTCGCAACTGCTGTAAGAATGTTTGCATATATAACCAGGCGATCCGTCTATTATCAATGTCATTAATTGACGGATTTCATTATCATCTTCTATTATTGCTACTTGTATTTCTTCGGCCATGGCTAAACTTGGTTAATTTCTATCCTTGTTATCAATCACCCAAATGCGGTATTCTTAAAATCAGCTTTTTGCATCCAGATTTTTGATAAAAATAATTTGGGTTTCTTTTTTGGGGATTGAATCTATTTCCAGCACGGCATCAACTTTTTCTGCACGACTGTTCATATTAGTAAGACCATATCCGTTTTCAATGGTATCTAAATTAAAACCAACTCCATTATCGGAAAAAATAATTTTCAATTTTTCATTTTCATGATCAATTCTTAAAAAAGCTTTTTTAGCTTTTGAATATTTTAAACAATTATTCATAGCTTCTTTAAAAATCAAAACAATTGCCCGCCTGTCATCAAGGGCAAGGTTTATGCTAGAAAGCTTCTTTTTTAATCCAATTGCCCTAAATTGGATATCGCTGTACTCAAACATGGAATTTCCAAAGTCTTCCAACCGGGACATCGTATCCAGCAAATTGTCTTTACCCGGATCAAGCGACCAGATAAAATCGCGCATCCCGCCGGACAGTTGTTTTGTGTTTTCTTCAATTTTTTCCAGATAACCCTTTGTTTGCGACTCTTTTTTTTCGGTCCGCTTAGCCAGCTCAACAAATAAGGAAATCTTGGTGATCAGATTACCGGCTTCATCATGAAAATCTGCAGAAGCTTTTTTGCGAACCATGGCCCGTTCTTCGGATTTTGCCTTCTCGATCCGTGCAAACATTTCCAGCTCTTTGTCTTTTTCACGAACCTTAAACTGGATATAACTAAAAATCGCCGCTGATAAAAAGATAAAATACAATATGTATGCCCACCAGGTTTGCCAGGGTGGTGGCGTAATGGTAATTCCAATCGATGTTCCTTCTTCGTTCCAAATGCCATCGTTATTTGAACCCCGCACACGAAATATATATTCTCCGGGATCGAGGTTAGTATACGTGACAAAGCGTCTGCTTCCGGATTTGATCCACTCATCATCAAATCCTTCCATTTTGTAAGCAAATTGATTTTTCTCAGGTGTGGTAAAGTCTAATGCGGCAAATTCAAGGGAAAAGACATTGTGTGTCCACGGCAACGTAAAAGCTCTTGTTTCGGTAATACTCTTTGTAAGAACCGAACCATTAACAGAAGAGGGCTTTACCTCTTTGTCAATAATTTTAAGGTGGGTTAAGCGGACTGGCGGTTTATGTTCATTTAATCGAATTTTGCCCGGATCAAAAACATTATAACCGTTAATACCTCCAAAGTACATTTGCCCGGCTTTGTCAATAAGCGCATTTTGATTAAACTCATTATCCTGTAAGCCATCATCCTTTGTAAAAGAACGAACAGAAATATTTTCTGAAGATATATCTATTTTTGCGATGCCTTTATTTGTGCTTATCCACAAATAACCTTGCTCGTCTTCAAGGATTCCATAAATCACTTCATTTGGCAGACCATCTTTTGCAAGATATTGGATAAATGAATACTTAGCGGCCCCAGTCTTTTTCTCATCAATAACCAGCTTATTCAAACCCTGAGCCGTTCCAACCCAAATCGTCCCGTCCCTTGTTTCTAAAAAACTGATGATACGGTTGTTGGAGATGCTGTTTTTGTCTTCAGGGTCATTTAGGATGTGCTCAAAAGTTCTGTTTTTTTTATGAAAAATATTTATGCCGCCTGCCGCAGTACCAACATAAAAAGTCCCTTGGCTGTCAATAAAAAGAGAGAATACAGATAAATCATTCATCTCAGTTGTAGGATCGATAATATTAAAAGGCATTTGTTCAAAAGTGTCTTTCGTTTTGTCATAAAAAAACAAGCCGGCACCGTTTGAGCCTACCCAAATATCATTATCCTCATCTTCAATAATTGAAAGAATTGTTCCTATACTAATACCCGGCAAACCGGCATTTGTGAAATGCTTAAATAGCCCTGTTTTTCTTTCCCAAAGGCAAACACCGCCTCCACGCGTACCAATCCAGATATTTTTATTTGAATCTTCAAAAAGAATAATAATATAACTTGAAGAAGGGCCACGCATCGGGTTTTCTGTATTTTTAAAATAATGCTGGTATTTCCCTGTTTTTGGATTGTAACGATTAAGGCCGTCACTGGTGCCAATCCAAAGAAATCCAAAGGAATCTTCAATAATAGATATAACGCTTGAGCTAGACATGGAATTTGGCGAATGCGCCCTAAAATGGATGTGTTTAAATTTTTCTGCTGCCGGTCTGTAATAATCCAAGCCACTTCGGGTTCCCAGCCAAATTAATCCATTTCTGTCCTGGTAAAGGCTTGAAATATAATCGTGGCTCAAGCTGCCCGGATTAAGCTGATCATGCTTTAGTTGCTGATAATTGCCAGACGGATAAATTAACGTCAAGCTTGTTGTAGTCCCGACCCAAACAACACCATTATCTGCTTCTAAAACTGAAATGACACTATTATCAATAATACTTTTTTCAGGATTTGCGGGATCGTTGATATAATGTTTTACTTCCGCCGTTTTTTTGTTAAAGCGGAACAATCCTTCACCGGAGGTTATCCACAAATAATCTGATTTTGCTTGATTAGAACTCCCCTGATAGCGATGAAAAATGTCTGTCTCGGGGGTCAAATCATAAAAAGTATAGGTTTTGGTTTTAATCTCAAACTTGTATAAACCCATCGGTGAGGTAAGCCATAAGTAGTCACCCTCAGCCAGAACAATTCTAAAAACATTATTATTAACTGTATCATGAGGAAGGTATTCAAACTCAGCCTTTAAAATATTTCCATGTTTATCTTTTTCAATAAACATCTGGTTTAAACCATTATTGGTAGCAACCCAAAATGTCCCTTTTGGATATTCAGCAAAATCCCAGGCTGTGTCGTGGCTGATACTTTTGGGATCATCCGGATCATTTTTGAATGTTATAAATTCTTCCGTGTAGCGATCAAAGCGGGAAAGGCCTCCTCCAAATGTGGATGCCCAGATGTGGCCGCTGCTGTCTTCCTCGATACTCCAAATCCAATTTGCACTGATCGATTTTTGATCATCACGGTCATGCCGGAAAACCCGGAACTCGTATCCATCATAGCGGTTAAGACCATCTTGTGTACCAAACCACATAAATCCACGGCTATCGTGATGAATGGCTGAAATAGTATTTTGGGAAAGCCCATCGGCAACAGTTAAGTGCTTGAAATTTATATCTTCCTGAGCAAAAGCTGTAGAAAAGAAAACAGTAAAAAAGAAAAAGAGTGCAATTTGAAATTTCATCGGCATCACGTTAGTTTTAAACTAAAAACAAAAGACCTTATAAATATCTATAATTGCGCTGTTTATAACAAAAAAAGAAAGGGAAAAACACAATGCAGAATTTCAGCTTAAAAAAGTCCATTGAAATTTTAGAGAAAACTCCTTCCGTTTTGGAAAACCTGCTTACCAATTTATCCGATAACTGGATTAATCAAAATGAAGGTGAGAATACCTGGAGCCCTTTTGATATTGTTGGCCATCTGCTACATGGTGAAAAAACGGATTGGATTACCAGGACGGAGAGAATAATAAAATATGGCACAGAGAAAGCTTTTGATCCGTTTGACCGCTTTGCCCAATTGGAGACATCGAAAGGAAAAACAATTAAGCAGCTTTTGAATGAGTTTGCCCGTTTGCGAAAAGAAAATCTGGCAGTATTATCAGAAATGAATATCCAGGAAAAAGATCTTGAAAAAAAAGGAATTCATCCAAATTTTGGTGAGGTGACTTTAAAGGAGCTTTTGGCAACGTGGGTTGTGCACGATCTTGGACACATCAGCCAGGTTGTGCGGGTTATGGCCAAACAATACAAGGAAGAGATTGGCCCCTGGAAAGCGTTTTTACCGATTGTAAATATGTAACCATCAAGAATTTAACCACGGATTAACACTGATTTCCACCGAAAAGAGCATTTTTTTGTTCATAGGTTTTTAGAATCAGTGGCTAAAAATTTACCTTAAGATTGGCGAACAAGGAATGTCGATTGTAGAAGTAGTAGAATACACTGAATTGCCAAACCAGAAATATTTTTGTAGCATGGATTATAACTGTTTTTAATGCATATATTCCGTTTCCGGCAGCCACTTATTAAGCATTTCTTTTAAAGCATTTTTTTTGACAGGCTTTGAAATATAATCATCCATTCCTGCTTCAAGACATTTTTCCCTGTCACCGGCCAACGCATTAGCTGTCATTGCCAATATAGGTATTTGGTTTCCATCTTTTGTATCCCGGATATGTTTTGTTGCTTCAAATCCATCCATTACAGGCATTTGAACATCCATTAAAACAAGATCATACGAACCATTTTTAACAGCGTCTACAGCTAACTGGCCATTATCCACACAATCTGCTTTAAACCCAAGATTTTTTAGCATAACACTCGCAACTTTGCGGTTTACTTTATTGTCTTCTGCTACCAAAATATTATATGGACTTTGGGCCAATTCATTCTGTTCAATCTGGCCCTCTTTAATATCATCCATATTGCTGATTTCAGTTTTCTGTAAATCAGTTTCACCAGAGATATTTTTAGCCTCAATTTGCTTTTTTAAGATGACTGTAAACCAAAATGTAGATCCTTCTCCTTCAGTGCTTTCTACGCCAATTTCGCCACCTAACTTTTGCACCAGTTTTTTTGAAATAGCCAACCCGAGCCCCGTGCCACCATATTTTCGAGTTGTAGACGTATCTGCCTGTGTGAATATTTCAAATAGGCCATTTTGTTTGTCATTTGGAATACCGATACCTGTATCTTTTACTTCAAAACGTATTGATTGTGATTTTTCAAAATCCTCAATTTTTTCTACACATATATTTATCTCGCCTTCTTTAGTAAACTTCAACGCATTGCCCACCAAATTAACCAACACTTGTCGGAGTCGCCCAACATCACCAATAACATTTTGATTTACCGATTTTATAGAATATGAAAAACTCAGTCCCTTCTTTTTCACTTCATAATCAACCAAACCTTTAACCTGCTTGATTAAAGCTTCAATATTAAAATTAATGTCTTCTAAAATAATTTTTCCTGCTTCAATTTTAGAAAAATCTAAAATATTATTTATAATCGTTAATAATGTATCGCCGGAATTCACAATAATATCTAAATACTCACGTTGGTCATCCATTAAGCCTGAATCCTGTAAAAGTTCTGCTGTTCCAATGATCCCATTCATGGGAGTTCGGATTTCATGACTCATATTTGCAAGAAAATCACTTTTGGCTTTATTCGCGGCTTCAGCTTTGCGCCGTGATTCAATTATTTCAGCTTCCCGTTTTTTCTGAAGAATCAAAAAATCTCCCAGCATATGAACTGAAGAACTAAGTCTTCTTATCTCCTCTGATGACCTAAGTTTAATATTAGTTTTTAATTCTCCTTTGGACAGCCGGATAAGGCTTCGATTAATCTTGCCAATTGGATTTATTATTATGCGGTGGACAACTAATAAAAATAATAGAAAAAGTGTTGATAAAACGATGGCGATCATAAATCTGGTTTTAATAATATGATTATCAATAACGGCTAATGCTGGATTTAAGTCAAAAGTGATCAAGAGTGAACCAAAGTTTTCTCCTTCATATTCAAGACTCTCCACTAATTGATAGACATTTTCGTTTGCAATCGATGATTCTTTCTTCAATTCGGCAAGGATATTGCCTTCTTCGTTTTCTATTGAAATACTTATAATGTTGGTGTCATTTAGAACTATCCCTTCAGCAATGGTTTGTAAAACCGGGCGGTCTTCTATAATAACGGCATCGATCATTGTTGATGAAAGGACATTAATTGTATTCCTGTTTGATGTCATCATCTTGTCAATAAGAAAGCCTCGTTCAAACTGACGAACGAATCCCGGAACTACAATAATAAAAATGCAAAGGAGCAAAACGAGAATTGTAACTAATTGGCGCCAAATCGGCCATTTCGAGAAGT
Source organism: Calditrichota bacterium (assembly GCA_013112635.1). Taxonomy (NCBI): domain Bacteria; kingdom Pseudomonadati; phylum Calditrichota; species Calditrichota bacterium. The sequence continues at coordinate 22,359 of JABFGF010000011.1, forward strand.
TGAATTTCAAGTGGTTTAATTCAAACATTGTTTTGCGAATTATTTATTTTTACAAATGATTCTTTGATTAGCTTTTAGACTGTGCACGCTATTTAAAAAATTCCGCGTTTCTTTTTATTGATTCCCTGATTTTCTGAAAATCACTATCGCTGCCTTTTACAAAACCATCTTTTTTTAAAGCTTTTAATGCTTTTGCATCTTTTAATTCCAATAATACATTTTGTATTGCTAGATAAATTTTTTCATCCATATTGCCAGATGCTATCCATGGTTTGGTTACATTTTCAAACCGGGCGATCTCTCGTAGAGATAATCCTTTTTTCACCAGCTTTTTAAATGTACTTTCTTTTAAAGAGCCTGCATCAAAATTTCCGGCAGCCACTTCGGTCCCAACTAAATCATGGCGTCCAAGATACTTGTATTCCAGTAAATCAGAACTCATAACATTGTTATCAATCATGTGTTGTTGGGCCAGGTATCGGCCGATTGTTGAATTTTTATTTCCAAAAGCGAACTTTTTACCCTTTAAATCTTTAACCGATTTAATTGGACTGTTTTCCTGAGTACAGAAAATTCCATAGAAAGTATTTTTACCCTTTATACTTTCAAGTGTGATAATTCTTAATTTATCGTTTTGATCTTTTGCTTTTACATAACTGGCGGGACCAAAGCGGGAAAAATCAACTTTACCGGTAATAAGATCATCAATCCCCTGAGTATAGCTTTTAGCAACATGTATTTTTATTTTTATTGGTTTTCCCAAATATTCACTTAAACCATTTTCCAGCACTTTCATCACAGGCCTAAATTGTTTTATCATTTCTGTCGGCTTATCTGATGCATATATGCCAAATGTTAAATTGGTCTGGCTAAACCCGTTTAAAATGGCCAAAAATACAATCCAAAGAATAGTAAGTTTCATTCTTTTATCTCATAATTATGTTATTTAAATCTTATAACTTATATGTCGGGATAAAATAATTAAACTTAATTTCAACGGAGGGAATGAAAACAATGCGAGCTTTGATTTTTCAATGGATCAGGAATATCATTTCCTTATTTGAAAAAGATTGTATTTGTTTTGATGGGTATAATTCTGGAGAAGGAGTTGTGTACTTGCAGGTCGAATGATAACGAAAATTGGATTTCCCATAAATAAAGCTGGGAAATCCAAAGAAAATTAATTTTTAATATAAGAGGCTTTACTTGCGGGAATACTTCATATCCAAAGTTGAATCCCATTCTGCAACTTTATCTTTTGTCTGGGCAAACAAGGCATCCGTATCACCTTCAATTGTGATAGAATTTATCTCATCGTCCTGGGCAATTGAATCTACCACTTTTTGATCTGCGTCTGAGACTACAGAACCAAAAACAGAATGCTTGCCGTCCAGCCAAGGTGTTGCGCCATGTGTAATAAAAAACTGGCTGCCGTTTGTGCCAGGCCCTGCATTGGCCATGGAAAGAATACCCGGTTTGTCGTGCACCAGCGACGAATCAAACTCATCATCAAACATATAGCCTGGGCCTCCTCGGCCTGTTCCATCCGGACAACCACCCTGGATCATAAAATCCGGAATAACGCGGTGAAAAATTAAACCATCGTAGTAACCACGTTGGGCCAGGTTGGCAAAGTTTGCCACTGTATGTGGAACTTTATCGGCAAAAAGGGTCACATTTATTTTCCCTTTGCTGGTATCAAAAACTGCTTTTATAGCTGACATTGTCTTCCCCTTTTCAAATTTTAATCAAAGGTTTAATATAATAGCCAAACCCAAACTTTGCACATTTATTGTTCAACATTCGATGTTATGGTTAAAAAATGCATAAATGGTCGATTTATTGACATATACAAAAAATCAAATTGAGGTGTTTTATGTTTAATCTGCGTACAAAGGTTATTGTAACAGCGCTATTATTTTGCTTAACCCCGCTCATTATATCACATACCGGCAGTTATTGGGAAAATGAAGAATTGCTGCATTCCCAAGTAAAGCAGAAACTCCATTCCACTGCCTTGTTAAAACAAAAAGCATTAAGTAGCCATTTAGATATGTTAAAACATATGGCCAAGAGCATGGCTTCAACGCAGTCTTTAATCGATTTTGTTAGTCTGGATGATACTAAAAAAGAGCTTTCTTCTAATATTCTACTGCAATTTCAAGAACAACATTGGGGAGTAATGCATCATATTTTTTTATGTGATGCTAATGGAAATGTAATTTTAAGCCCTGACCATAATAATTCTGGAAAATCACACTTGGGTGAAAACATTTCTTCATCACCATTTTTTAGACCTGCACTGCAAAGTACGCAAGTAACCGATTTTTATGGATTCGAGGAAACTGATCATTATCACCAATTGATGCTTGAACCCGTTAAAAATCAAGATGGAAACATTGCCGGTGTTATAGTTTTTGAAATAGACATTGCTCATATCACCAATTTAATTAACGATGGATTTGAAAATGGTGACAATGGAAAAATTTTTCTGACAACTCTCTCCAAAATTCCGGTTGTAAAAACAAAAAAAGAAAACAAAACTGCTGTTTCAAACCCCGTAATTGAATCCGTATTAAAAAAGAATGAATCGTTTGGCATTTATGTAAATAACGATGAAAAAGAAGTACTTGCCTATTATTATAAAGATAACCAATACCCTTGGATATTAGCTCTGGAGATTGAGAAAGATCAGGCATTTGCTGCCCTTGATGGGAGTTTTAGTAAATTTTTAATTAACCTTTTTATTACGATGATAGTAGTTACATTATTAGCATTGGCCATAAGCACAAAACTTTCAAAGCCTATCGAAAAACTTTCCGTTGCTGCTGAAAATATAGCAGAAGGCGATTTATCATATAATATAGATTATTCATCTAAAGATGAAGTTGGCCAATTAGCAGACTCTTTTAGGTATTTAATGGAAACCCAAAAACATAAAGCAAATCAGATCGAAGAAATTGCTAGTGGTAACTTAAATGTGGACATAAAATTAGCTTCCGATAATGATAGTCTTGGCAAATCCATGCAAATAATGCATAAAAGCCTCGTCGAAAGCAAAGCAACGATTACATCTGCCCTGGAAGAAGCACAAAACAAAGCAGATATTTTAAATGAAGTTCCAAACCCAACTTTTGTTGTTGACAAAGAAATGACCATAAAATATATCAATCCTGCTGGAGCAAAAGCTGCCGGGGTAAAAATTGAGCAAGCACTTGGCAAAAAATGTTTTCACCTTTTTAAGAATCCGCAGTGCAATACAGACCAGTGTGCTACGGCATGTGCAATGCGTACAAATAAGCAAACAGAAAATGAAACGGTTGTTGATGCCACAGGAACCCCTATTCGCTATGTTGGGGCACCTTTAACCGATAATGACGGCAATGTTATTGGGGGCATTGAACAAATTTTTGATATTACAGAAATAAAAGAAGTTATAAACAATGTAAACAAAACTACTGAAGTATTGGCAAATGGAAATCTTTCTGCAAGAGTAAATTCAGAAAATGCCCACGGTGATTATCTCCATTTAATAAATGGTGTAAACAAAGTGATCGACGATTTGATTAAACCAACAGAAGAGGCTATTCAAAGTCTTTCCAGGATGGCGAGCGGTGACATGACACAATATATGGTTGGAGATTATAAAGGGGATTATAAAAAACTTCAAAATGCACTTAACTCAAGTTTGGACTCTGTAAATAAAATGTTATACGGGGTCACTACTGCTTCTACCCAGGTTCAGGACGGATCCAAGCAGGTTTCAGACTCAAGCCAGCAACTTTCGCAAGGGGCAACAGAACAAGCCAGTGCTTTAGAGCAAGTTACTGCTTCCCTGACGGAGTTTAGTTCACGGACGGATAAAAATGCTGAAAATGCAGATGCTGCCAACAAGCTCAGCGATGAAGCCCGCCTTGATGCACAAAAAAGTAATGCTCAAATGACATCCATGTTAGGTGCAATGAGTGATATTAATGAGTCTTCTGGTAAAATATCAAAAATTGTTAAAACAATTGAAGACATCGCTTTCCAAACAAACTTATTGGCATTGAATGCTGCCGTAGAGGCCGCACGTGCCGGTGTCCATGGAAAAGGATTTGCTGTCGTTGCAGAAGAAGTCCGTAATTTGGCCCAACGTAGTGCAAAAGCTGTCCAAGAGACTACTGCAATAATTGAAGAGTCTATTGAAAAGGCAAAAAATGGAACCCAGATAGCCAACGAAACTGCCAAATCCCTAAAAGAAATTGACACTAAAGTTACCAGCGTCAGTGAGCTGATTGATGAAATCGCAGTCTCTTCCAATGAACAATCAGCCGGTGTAAAACAAACTGCAGAAGGATTGAGCCAAATAGATAAGGTAACCCAAATCAATACAGCCAGCTCAGAAGAAACTGCAGCTGCCTCTGAAGAATTATCGAGTCAGGCAACAGAACTAAAATCCATGCTTTCTCAGTTTAAAATAAAAACTGAAACATACATTGAGGACTTTGTAGAAAAGGAAGAGGAGCCAAAAGTAAAACCAAAACGAAGAAAAAAAACCACCACATCAGAAAAAAAAGAAATTCAGATAACTTTGGACGATAACGATTTTGGTAGTTTTTAGAATTCAGTTTATTGTGAATGGAACCAAACAAAAGCCTTCTCTTAATTGAGCGGGCTTTTTTATTTTACGCTAGCTGCCTTGCTGATACTTGATGTAATTAACTGCGCCGCAATCAAAGAAACTACGCTCATTAGTGCACCTGCCAAAAATGGAATCCTGTAATCAACAATCCAAGCCAAACCACCAAGTGCCGGGATAACAACAGCGGCAATATGATTTATTGTAAATCCAACCGCCATACTAGGGGCGATGTCACACGGATCACCAACTTTTTGGAAATATGTGCGAATTGCAATTGAGAAGTTAAAGAAAATATGATCCAGAATATACAGAACTGCAACTATAAGTTTGCTTTCAACAAATGCATAAGCTGTAAAAATAAAAATCAAACTAAAATATTCCAGAGATAAAACCTTCTGCTCTCCAAAACGAATAATTGCTTTGCCAATTGCGGGGCTTAAGAAATAATTGATCGCATTATTCAAAACAAAAAGAATAGTAATTTCCTGAATACTAAATTCAAATTTTTGCACCAGTAAAAAAACTGCAAAAGCAACAAAAATCTGACGCCGGGCACCAGACATAAATGTTAAGAAATAAAAAAGACTGTACTTTTTACAGAAAATCATTTTTTTGCGCTGAGGAACTAAATTATCCCTTGTCGGGTTTTGCAGCATACCCCAAAATCCGGCAGATACAATTAAAACCCCAACCAGCAAAAACATTATTTTGTAGCTAAGAAAAAAGCTGATCAGAAAAATGACCAGTCCCATTCCAATGCTTGATGCCGCAGCAAAACTACGTAATTTCCCAAAAACCCAGGGTGATGTATTTTGATCAAAATATTGCAGGGTAAGTGACTGGTTTGTGGTTTCATAATAATGAAAACCAAAACTCATAATAAGTGTTGTAAATATCAGGCCATAATAAGATGGGAAATAACCGGTCAGCGCCACACCTAAACCCAAAGTGGCAATTGAAATAGCTGATAAACGGTGTTCTTTTATAATCAATATGAGGAAGATTGCCAATAATGCCAGGAACCCGGGAATCTCCCGCACAGATTGAATGATCCCAATATGGTTGCCATCAAGATTAACAATCTCTACGGCAAAATTATTAAAAAGTGTACGCCAAGCCTGGAACCCTGCAGTCGATGCAATTGTCATTAAGGCCAGGAAGCGGAACATTGGATCTTTTGTGGCAATTTTCATTTTGTCTCAGATTCTGCAAGAATTTTTGCCACGCCTTTTACAATTGTACCATCTTCAAGATATTTATATAAATCCTTGCCAGGGCAAACTGTCATTTTTGAATAGTCCTTATGCCCAGCAATATTTTCAATGGGAACATTGTATTTTTCTGCCAACCAGGCCGTTAATCCAATAATACTTTTTAACTGCGCTTCAGATATTTTCTGTATTTCATAATTCCCGGCAACGTTTATCAACGCATGTCCTGTTGGATCGTATTCTGTATTTGTATCTCCGGGATATTGAATGGGTCGGCATTCATAAATCTTGCCGGTTAAGTCAATTGTATAGTGATATGGAATATCCATCCATTTCTTTTCCTCCATACTAAAGCGCTGTAAATTTCGCATATATTGTTGTGGATCTTTGTCTGCTTTTAACTCAACGCCACCATGATGAATCGTAATATGGGATATTGAATGCTCAGGCATATCAGCAAAATGCTCTTTGCCACCCCACTGCTCTTTTGTAGTTATCTCCGGCCTGGGAGTTTTTAAATCCTTTGTCCCTGCGCAGGACAATATTAATATCGCCATTAACAACATTGCTAAATGTTTCATTATTTCACCTCTTATTTTGCGCACAGACCGTTTCACTAATCTGTGCTTGATCGCTGGATATTTCAGAGATAACAAAGTGGTCTCTGGAATACTAATTAACCAATTTCACTTCCTGCCATTTACGAACAGAATTTATCAAGAAAATTTTATCTGCTTCATCCAATTCTTTTTTGTGAATTACTTTTTCTTGTAGCTTACCCTGATCAATTAAAAATTGCCGAAAAGTACCGTTTAATAAGCCACAACTTTGTGCTGGTGTAAAAAAATCTCCATCTTTTTCAATCACAAGGTTGGCAATGGTCGATTCTGTAAGCTCGCTATTTTCATTCCAAAGAATTACATCATCCAATTTTGCAGCTTTGGCCTGTTCAATGGCCTTTTGATAAATAACACGATGTGTTGTTTTGTGATACAAATATAGATCTTCTTTAAAAATAGGATCGCTGGCAAGACCCACCAAAACTTGGCCATCGGTATAACTGACTGGCAAAGCTTCTAGTTGTGTGAAACCATCTTTTCTTAGAAGAATCCTGACTTTGTAATCTGAGTTTTCATCAAATGATAACTGGTTAAGTCGCTCAATAATTTGCTGTCTTTCAAATTGATACAAAAAATATTCAGCACTTTCTGACAACCGGTTTAGATGATAATCCAAAAGAAAAAATCCATCTTCTTTGTTCCAAAGTATAGTTTCAAGCAAATCAAAATCTATAACTTTTTGTGACAATACCTTTGCTTTTATTCGGCATTCTTCATATTCATTTTCGTCTTTAGAATCCCAAACGATTCCACCACCGACTCCATATTCTGCCTTTTCGTTTTTATTATCTATTAAAACTGTTCGGATGGCCACATTAAACTGTGCTTTTCTAATAGGGCCAAAATATCCGATTGAGCCGGTATAAATATTGCGTGGTGTCCGTTCCAAATCATTGATTATTTTCATGGTACTGGCTTTTGGCGCCCCGGTAATGGACGCGCATGGGAAAAGGGCTTTGACAATTTCACTAAAAGATGCATTTGTTTTTCCCTGTATATCTGATGTCATCTGCCAAACGGTTGGATAGCGTTCCGTGTTAAAAAGCTTTACTGTTTTCACCGAACCCGGCTGGCAAACTTTGCTCATATCGTTGCGGATCATATCCACAATCATCAGGTTTTCCGCCTTCTCCTTTTCAGATTCTTTCAAATACATTTTTTGTTTTATGTCATCACTGAAAGATAGTCCGCGGTTTGCCGTACCTTTCATTGGACGACAAAACAGCTTATCATTTTTCAATTGGAAAAATAGTTCCGGCGAGACAGAGCAAATTGAATAATTTTCAAACTCAATATAAGCAGAATAGCTGGCCTGCTGGTTCTGAGAAAGATCACAGAAAAAGGAACAGGGATCGCCTGTAAAATTTGCATTTAGGCGCATTGTATAATTTACCTGGTAGGTGTCTCCCGCTGCTATTGCTGATTTAATCTTCGATATGTTTTGATCATAATAAGCCCTGTTTTGAGATGGCTGCCAAGTCCCAATCTTATAACTCAGTTTTTTTTGAGGAAGCTTTTTTACTTTCCTAACCGAATCAAAAACACCAAAAATTAACTTAGGGAATGAAGAATTTGTTTTACAAATAAGCGCGCTATCCAACGCTGATGAAGCCTCATAACTTAAAAAACCAGCTACATAATAGCCTGCTTCTATGCGTCTATCCAACTCTTTTAAAACAGGATTAATTTCATCTTTGCTGAACGCACTGTACAGTTTTACAGGCTTTTCAAAAATCAGCCAGGAAGAAGGTTCCCGGATTACCAGGAAAAATGGTTTGTTCATTTATTTGGTTTTATAAATGCCAAGCGGGTTCTTTTTCTATCTGGGGCATAGGTATCATTTGCAATTAAAAATCCCAGGTCATCTAACCTGGCAAGGCCTTCCCAATTACAATTAACAGGATCGAGGATAATTGTTTTATTTGTTGCAATAGAAATGCGGTTATTATGCAATTGTAATTGAACCAATCTTTTCACTTCGTTTTCTACTGAGCCAATAGTTTTAGGAATAAAACTATCCTCTACAGGCTTTAGCGAATGAATATCACCTTTGTAAAAATTATTAATTACCCAAAATTTATTGTCATCATCAACTCTGGTCGCATCGGTCAACCTGTATTCGATATGATCAAAATTAATTTCTTTAACATTGCTTAAATTCCTATCCAATTTATAACAGATTGCCTGTTTATTTAGGTTTGCACCATTAGCTTCATAAAAAGCATAAATTGAATTATTTATAATTACAATTGTTTCGCAGGCCATTTCATGAATATTGTTTTCGGGTAATGGAATTTTAATCAGACAGCTTTCTTTCAGTTTCAAAGTATCACTGGTAACCATTTGCCCTTTTACCAGCCAGGCTTGCATTTTGTCACCAACATCAGTTTCTATTGCCATAAAAACCGTATCGTTTTTAAAAGCTATCGCCTCATATTCATTATCATGATCAAGACTCGCACTTACTAAATTATCATCCAGATAAATCTCCGATATTTTAACTTTATAACTGCTGTCTTTTAAATGCTGTAAAATGTCTTTTTTGGATACAGAATAAAGCTTTGAATTAAAGTCAGATGGAATTTGGGTCAATAAAACAAGTTGCTCTCCATACCAGTCCAATCCGGATATCTGTAGTTTTGGATTGCTCATATCAGCACCCAGGTCAATATCAATTACTCTATTTTCCTTATAGCTATTTTTATCGAAAACTTCACACGCAACAAGAAAAGAAAGTAAAATTAATAATGGTATTTTCATGAAGAAACCTCATTGTATAATAAGCGGTGCTGTTTTAAAAACTTTTGTACTTTGTACCAAAAATCATTCCAATCTGGCGGAGTATTATTGTGATCCGATTCGTATGTTACAAAAAATGCATCCGGTCTGGCGGCTTTTAGTTTTTCGCTGTGCTCAATTGGAATTGTTCGATCTCTGCTTCCGTGAACAAGCATTAACGGAATTTTATTATTCTCTAAAAACCCAAGATTGTCATAAGGGTCGCGTGCTAAAAATCCGGGTAAAAAATATTGGCTGGCAAAAGAACGAACAGACGTAAACGTTGATGATAATATCAAAGCAGCGGGCTTCCTTTCTTTTGCCAATGAGCAAACGACTCCACCACCAAGGGATCGGCCAAGAAAAATAATTTTGTCCCTATCAACTCTTTTATCTTTCGAAAATATATCATAGGCCTTGACAAATACGGCTGTTATAGATTGCTGAGTTGGATAACCGGTAGAACGGTTATATCCGGGATATTCTATCAGTAAAACATTTACATCCATTTGGTTTGGTCTATCCAAAAAATCTACCCAATGATCAATCAAAGATGCATTTCCATGAGCAATGATTATTAAAGGAGCCTTTGAAGTGTCACTTTTTGATACAGGAAAAAACCAGGCGTCGACTTCATTTTCATCAAAAGAAATTCTACTTTTCTCAAATTTATGAAACTGCGGTTCTGTAACGTGTTGAATATAGTAAACAGGATAAATAAGTTTCCTTTGGAAAAAAAAGAAAAATACTGCATAAATACAGTAAAATAGAATAAAACCGCCGATTATTTTTATAAGCATAAACAGTGTTTTTCCGTTAATGACCAAGAATTGCTTTTTTTGATGATTTTGCATTTCATGTTATATTATCATCATTTATAAGAGATATTACCCCCAATAAAGGAATTATTTATGGCAAATTCACCACGGGATAAATCAAAGGAAAATGTTGAACTCCGGGATAAAATTAGCTCCCTTAATAGAGAAGTAAAAGAACTTAAAGCCGTCAACAAAAAGTTGCAAACTGTTGACAAAAGCGAAAGGCAAGCAAAAAAGAGTTATTACAACATTTTTCATGCAACAGATGATGCCATTTTAATACATAGTGTTGAGACCGGTTTAATAGTAGATGTTAATAAAGCCGTACAAAAAATGTATGGTTATACAAAGAACGAATTACTTTCTTCCCAACCCGGTTTAACAAGTGCTGGAGGCGAATATAATTCTAAAAAGGCTTTTAATTACCTTCAACTTGCCATGACGGGTAAAGCACAAAGTTTTGAATGGCATGCAAAACATAAAAGCGGAAAACTGTTTTGGGTTCATGTAAACTTAAAACTTGTTGAACTCAGTGGAAAAAAAAGGATTCTTGCAGTTGTAAAAAATATTGATTTACAGAAAAATGCTGAATCAGCATTAAAAAAAAGTGAAGAATTATATAAAATGCTTTTTGATTCGTTGCCATTTGGTGGAGAAGTGTTAGATGTAAAAGGAAACATTATTGATTGCAGCGAAAGTACGGCAAATATTTTGGGGTACAAAAAAGCAGAAATTGTAGGCAAACATTTGTCAGAAATAATTGATCCCACGGCTCTTGAGATGTTTAAGAAAAAATTTCCTGCTGTATTAAAGGGAAAACCTCAAACCGCGGAAATAAAAATGGTCCACAAAAATGGCTCCAGGATTGATGTTTTAAGAGCTGGTCACCCTATTTATGAAAAAAACTCAAAAACTGTAAACGGTGTTTTAGCCGTCAATGTTGACATCACAGAAAAGAAAAAGACAGAAAACGAATTAAAACAGAAACTAATTGAAACAGAAGAAATTTATAAAATTACCAATGCCGTAAACAGCGATATTCCAATCGAAGAGATTTACAATATTGCCTTTGAAAGCGTGAATAAGACCCTTGGAGTTAAAAAAGCTTCTATTTTAATTTTTGATGAACAAGGTATAATGCGATTTAAAGCCTGGCGTGGTATTTCTGCAAAATACCGAAATGCAGTTGAAGGACATTCTCCATGGACCCCAAAGAACAAAAATCCACGCCCTATTTTTCTATCGGACATAACACAAGATAAAACCCTTAAAAAATATCAGGATCTTTTTCAAGAAGAAAATATCCAGGGGCTGGCATTTATTCCTTTACCCTATAAAGGATTTGTAAAAGGCAAGTTTATGCTTTATTCAGACCAGCCACGCATTTATACACGGCAGGAAATGCAACTTGCCCAATCCATTGGCTACCAAATCATAATTGCCATTATGCGCCGGCAAGATGAAGACGCGCTAAAGCAAAGTGAGGAAAGATACCGAAATTTTTTTATGGATGATCTTAGTGGTGATTATTTAACAACTGTGGATGGTTCAGTGATTGATTGTAACCCTGCTTTTTTGAAAATATTTGGATTTAAAAATCTTAAGGATGCTAAAAAATATAACATGGGCAATCTTTATCCTGCCCCAAAAGACCGGACTATGTTATTAAGTAAATTACGTAAGCAAAAGTCAATTAAAAACAACCTCACTACAATGATTCGCATCAATGGTGATAAAATAGTTGTAACAGAAACTGTAAGTGGTGTTTTTAATAAGAAAGGTAAACTTACTAAACTGCGCGGTTATTTAATTGACAAAACCAAACAACACAACACAGAGACAGCACTTCGCAAAAGTGAGGAAAAATTTAAACGCATAGCCAATAACGCACCGGATATTATTTATAGGTTCAATACATATCCTGAACCGGGATTTGAGTATATTAGTCCTGCCATAACTTCAATAAGCGGTTATACCCCGCAAGATTATTATAATGATCCACTTTTAGGCACGAAAGTTATCCACCCCGATGACAGGCCCCGGTTAGAAGACTTAGCCAAAGGTGTTTTACCTAAAAGCCCACACGTTAACAGGTGGGTTCATAAAAATGGTAATATTATCTGGATTGAAGACCGCAGTACGCCAATATATGATGAGAAAAAAAGGTTAGTAGCAATAGAGGGGATTGCCAGGGATATTACCAGGCGCAAATTGGCTGAATTAGCTATTAGAAAAAGTGAGGAGCATTTCCGTTCCCTAATAGTAAATAGTAAAGATTGTATCGCACTCAATAATGAAAAAAGTACGTTTCAGTATATAACACCTTCCATAAAAAAAATACTGGGTTACAGCCCAAAGGAATTAATACACACATACAGCTACAATTTAATACATGAAAATGATAGGGATTTGGCATCGGGAAAATTTCAGTTTTTACTAAAAAACCCTGGAAAACAAGTAACCTTTGAGATAAGGTCTTATCATAAAAACGGCTCAGTAAAATGGTTAAATTGCACAATGAAAAACCTTTTAAATGATCCAAATGTAGCAGCCATAGTTATTAATTTTGGTGATATAACAGATCAGAAAAAAGCCGAAGAAGAACGTGAAGACCATATAAAATATTTAGAAAATATCGATAAAATACAGGTCGCTATAAGCCAAGGCAACAATATTGAATCAATGCTTGATATGGTTATAAAAGAAATGCTAAGCATTTTTAACTGCGACCGAGTATGGCTATTATTTCCTTGTAACCCCAATGCAGAGTATTGGCATGTTCCAATTGAAGTTACAACAGATGATTATCCGGGAGCAATGGCCCAGAAGAAAAGAATACCAATGGATAGTGACGTCGCCAAATTATTTAGAAGGGCGTTAAAGTCCACCAACCCATTAGTTTTTGATAGGGAATCTGGAAACGAAGTCCCTGAACTGGCCCAACGGGAGTTTTTGGTTCGTTCACAAATTATGCAAACAATTCGTCCCAAAAGTGGGGATGTCTGGCTTATTGGTATGCACCAGTGTTCTGATGAGAGGATATGGACAAAAAAAGACCAAAGACTTTTTATGGATATTGCAAACAGGGTAACCGATAGCCTCAGCAGTTTTCTTTTTCTTAGCGATTTACAAAAAAGTGAAGAGCTGTTTCGTTCTGTTACGGAACAATCTGGCGAAGGGATTGGCTTGGTAGACTTAAAGGGTAACTATCAACTCGTTAATCCAAAGCTAAGTGAGATGACCGGCTATTCAAAAGATGAACTGCGAAAAATGAATGTCAAAGATTTAATACCCGTAAATCAGGAATTAGTTCTGTTTCCTCAAGTGGTCAAGGGGCATACAGGTAGGCGGGTCAGTTCTTTTGTACGCAAAGATAAAAGCCAATTTTATGCGGAAGTCAGTGCTTTTCCGGTTTCACTTGGTGACCAAAAATTTGCATTGGGAATAATTCGTGATGTAACAGAGAGAATAAAATCAGAACAAGATTTAAAAATATCCGAAGAAAGCTATCGAGGCTTGTTTGATAATGCAAGCGATGCTATTTATATATTAAATGAAAAATCAGTTTTTATCGATGTAAATAAAGGCGCCGAGAAAATGTATGGTTACTCCAGGGAAAAATTAATTGGCAATACCCCTGCTTTTGTTTCCGCCCCAAATAAAAATGATCTACCAAAAGTTGCTAAATACATTGACGAGGCTTTTAAAGGGAATTCTCAAATATTTGAATTTTGGGGATTAAGAAAAAATAAGGAAGTTTTTCCAAAGGAAGTTCGGGTAGATTCTGCAATATATTTTGGCAAGAATGTTGTTATCGCTTTTGCCCAGGATATAACAAATCGTAAAAAAGCTGAGGAAAGCCTTAGGCTTAGTGAAGAACGCTTTAGGAAAATATTCGAAAGCGGCCCATTAGGAATTGCACTAGCGAATACTAAACGTAAACTCGTCAAAGTCAACCCAAAGTTTTGTGATATGCTTGGCTATACGAAAGAAGAACTCTATTCAAAAACCTTTGTGAATATTACTCATCCAGATGATATTGAGGATAGCAAATTATCTTTAAAAAAATTATTCCATGAAAAATTACCATCACTGAAGAGAGAAAAACGCTTAATCACAAAAAGTGGTGACACTCTTTTGATAACAATACTATTGTCTAATATTTATTCAAATGATGGTGATCTTTTATATACAATGGGGATTATAGAAGATATAACTGATCGTAAGAAGGCAGAAGAAAATTTGCAAGCCAGTGAAGAAAAATACAGAGGCATTTTTGAATCTGTTCCAACATCAATAACAATGATTGATGGAAAAGGTATTATTACAGATATAAATCCATATCATGTTTCTCAAATAGCTAAGAACCAAATAGAAAAGAATGCATTTATCGGTGAAAAAATTCTTGAACGGCCAACAATCGTTAAAGCCGGACTTGTTGAGAAATATAGAGAATTGTTAAAAGGAAAGTCAATAGACCTGGAAGAAGTATATTTTCCTGAAACCACAGGTGGAAATGAATTGTATGCCAATGTAAAAGGTGTACCATTAATGGAGAATAATAATCTAAAAGGCGCAGTTATTATTATGGAGGATATTACCGAGCGAAAAAAAGCTGAAGAAGAACGTAATAAGCTTGAAACTCAAATTCAGCATGCACAAAAGCTTGAAAGTCTTGGTGTTCTCTCCGGCGGTATTGCTCACGATTTTAACAACCTGCTAACAGGAATTTTGGGCAATGTAGGATTAGCAGAACTTGAACTATCCGCCACTTCTCCTGTTTTATCAAACTTAAAAAACATTGAAACATCTTCAATCAGGGCGGCTGATTTATGCCGTCAGCTTTTGGCCTATTCCGGTAAAGGAAAATTTGTCGTAAAAGCCCTTAACCTAAATGAAGTTGTGCAAGAAATGGGCACTTTGCTTGAAACATCCATATCAAAAAAAATAGTACTTAAATATAATTTTTCTAAAAACACACCTGTAGTTGAAGTGGATACTGCACAAATAAGACAAGTGATTATGAACCTGATTATAAACGCTTCGGATGCGATAGGTGAAGAAAGCGGGGTTATTTCCATAACTACAGGGGCTATTGAATGCGATGAATCTTACCTTCATAGCACGTATCTTAATGATAATTTGAAACAAGGAATTTACGCTTATCTTGAAGTATCTGATACAGGTATTGGCATGGATAAAGAAACCCAAACAAAAATATTTGATCCATTTTATACGACAAAATTTACAGGCCGCGGATTAGGTCTTGCAGCAGTATTAGGGATTATGCGCGGCCATAATGGTGCAATAAAAATTTATTCTGAACCAGGAAAAGGAACTTCATTTAAAGCCCTTTTTCCAAGTAGTGATAAAAATGCCGTTTCATTGAATACAGAACCTAAATCAACACAAAAAATTGAAGCCGATGGTACTGTTTTAATTGTTGATGATGAAGATACAATCCGCGCGCTGGGAAGACAGGCTTTAGAAAAATCCGGATTTTCAGTACTAACTGCTGAAGACGGCCGAGAGGGCTTGAAGGTATACAAAAAAAGTATGGATGAGATTAGTGTTGTTTTGCTTGATATGACCATGCCACATATGAATGGTGAAGAGACTTTCCGCGAGTTGCGACAGTTAAATCCTAAAATAAAAGTAATTTTATCAAGTGGTTATAATGAACAGGAAGCTACAAATAATTTTACTGGCAAAGGCCTGGCTGGGTTTCTTCAAAAGCCGTACAGGGCAAGTGAATTAATTGAAAAAGTAAGAGATCTTATTAAAGATTGATTTTAAAACTAGCAATTCAATTAACATCATCAATTAGCAATGGGCTTATTATTAATTCCGGGATAACAGGAATTAATAAAGAAATTTTATCTACACAGAATAAGTTTTATATTTCCGGCACATTTTTGATGATATCTCATATTAAAAATAATATAATTTTGTAGGAGAAGAATGTCCGGACTTGAACTAAGGCCACGTTTTAAAATTGAAACTGACTTATCCCCTGAAAATGTTATTCAAAAAATTTGTACAAGCATAGATGGTAAAGACGCTCCATGTGAAGGATCGGTTGTTACCAATCATGCAGTTTTACGCATGCCCGAAAATGAAATACATTTTTGGTCTCCCCAATTAAATCTTGATGTTTCAAAAAAAGACGACGGCTCCGAAATAAGAGGATTATTTGGGCCCAGTCCGGGAGTATGGACATTGTTCATGTTTTTATATATGGGCTTTGCCGTAATTGGCATTTTTGGCTTATTTTACGGATTATCGCAGATGACACTTGATAAAGAACCGGTTGCGTTATGGAGTGTACCCATAATTATTGCACTTGAATTATCCTTATATTTTATTGCTCAAACCGGTAAAAAGTTAGGACAGAAACAAATGCATGAACTTAATTCAATATTAAATCGGGTACTAAAAAATACTAACTCTCTTTCAACCAGGGAAGAAAAATGAAAATAAATAAAAATATTGCAACTATATTTTTACTCATTGTCCTTATTTTAGCAGGATGTACACCAGATTCACAAAACGATAATTATGTAAATGAAATTTTAAAATGGAAACATAAAAGAGATTCATCACTTACAAAACCAACAGGTTGGCTTTCAGTTGCAGGATTATATTGGTTGGAACAAGGTGAAAACACATTTGGATCGGACAGTACAAACCAATTCATTTTTCCGGCAAAAGCTCCAAAATTTATGGGTTCCTTTGTTATGGATGGTACCACAGTTTCAGTAAAAATTAACGACAATGTAGATGTTTTTGTAGATAGCTCGCGCATCAATAAGATGGTTTTGAAAAATGACAATGAAAAAGGGACACACCTCTTAAAACATGGTTCACTTAGCTGGTATGTTTTAAAAAGAAGCGAAAAAATTGGTATAAGATTAAGAGATAGTGAGCATCCTAATATTAAATCTTTTAAAGGGATTGACCATTTTCCAATCGTTAAAGAATGGCGTATTAAAGCCCGGCTGGAACCTTTTGACTCAATTAAAACAATCCGCATAGCCAATGTCCTTGGCCAAATATCGGATTTTGAATGGCCGGGAACACTTGTTTTTGAAATTGATGGACAAACACATAAACTTGATCCTATTATATCAGGAAAGAGGTACTGGCTTCTCTTTGCCGATGAAACCAGCGGTGAAGAAACATATGGTGCCGGACGATTTTTGTACACAGATAAAGTAGATTCAACCGGCTACACTTATATTGATTTTAACAAATCCTATAACCCGCCTTGTGTTTTTACACCATTTGCTACATGTCCCTTACCGCCATTGCAAAACAGGTTATCTGTCCGCATAACTGCCGGCGAAAAAAATTGGGGTATCCATTGATAGTTTTAGAAAGTAAAGATTGTAAGATTAAAAATTACTCCATTTAAAATTCTTATAGACACTATAGATTGTTACTAAACCGAAACGGAGAAAAAAATGTTTGACCCTAGATTTGAAAAATTGGCCGATGTGCTGGTAAACCACTCAACAAAAATTCAACCCGGTGAAAATGCTTTAATTGAAGCGATTGATATTCCGGAAGAAATGGTAATTGCCCTTATCCGCAAGGTTCGTGAAGCTGGAGGCAAACCCCTGGTTACAATCAAGCAAAATCGTATTCAGCGCGAACTGATCCGCGATACCGATGAAAAAACCATGCAACAAATTGCTGATGTAGAAGCATTTAGAATGGACAAAGTCCAGGTTTATTTCGGGTTAAGGGGCAGTTATAATATTGCTGAAATGTCTGACGTTACTTCGGAGAAAATGGGTTTATATGAAGAACATTGGTTAAAACCTGTTCATTTTAAAATACGTGTTCCAAAAACTAAGTGGTGTGTTTTACGCTGGCCAACCCCATCAATGGCCCAGCAGGCACGCAAAAGTACAGAAGAATTTGAAAAATTCTATTTTGATGTATGTACTTTAGATTATGATAAAATGGCCACTGCTTCAGAGAATTTGAAAGCCTGGATGCAAAAAACAGAACGTGTTCATATTAAAGGGCCGGGCACCGATTTGCAGTTTAGCATAAAAGACATTCCGGCTATTCCATGTTCCGGATCGCATAATATCCCCGATGGCGAAGTTTTCACAGCACCCGTACGGGATTCTATAAATGGTACAATCCGATATACCGCCGATACAATCTACCAGGGCACAGTTTTTAGTGATATAAACCTGACTTTCGAAAACGGTAAGGTTGTAAAAGCAACATCCAGTGATACCGAAAAGCTTAATGCGATTTTGGATACGGATGAAGGTGCGCGTTATGTTGGTGAGTTTGCAATAGGATTTAATCCATACATAACCGATCCGATGCTTGATATATTATTTGATGAAAAAATTGCCGGCTCATTTCACTTTACGCCAGGCCAGGCTTATGATGATGCTGATAATGGAAACCGTTCTAATATTCACTGGGACATGGTATGTATCCAAACACCTGAATATGGTGGAGGTGAAATTTGGTTTGA
Organism: Calditrichota bacterium; assembly: GCA_013112635.1. Lineage (NCBI taxonomy): Bacteria > Pseudomonadati > Calditrichota > Calditrichota bacterium. The sequence continues at coordinate 40,913 of JABFGF010000011.1, forward strand.
TGATACGCTGATCCGTAAAGATGGGATTTTTGTAGTAAAAGAGCTTGAGGCGTTGAATCCGGAGAACTTAAAATAATTGGAATAAAGCTTTTCTTACCAACTAATTTCCAATTACTTCAATTATTTTATCCCTTAAGGATTGCAGGTGATACGGTTTTTGTAAATACCCTGCAATTCCATTTGAAGCAAATCGTTTTATTGCTTCCTGGGCATTAAATCCACTCGACAAAATCACTTTTACAGTAGGATTAATTTTCGTTAACCGTTTATATGTTTCTTCACCATTTAGTTTTGGCATCGTTAAGTCCAGGACAACCAATTTAATTTCATCTGAATATTTTTTATACTTTTTTAAAGCAACTTCGCCATCTTCAGCAAGAATAATTTTAAATCCGCTTAATTCTAATGATTCCTTCAATATTGAACGGACTGATTCTTCATCATCTACAACCATGATTGTACCCTCGCCTTTAAGCTGTTCGTTCCTTTTTTTCTTGGTATGTAGTGGTAAAGCTTTTTTTGAAGATGCAGGAAAAGCTATTTTTACCATTGTCCCAATATGAAAAGTGCTATCAATATCTAATGTGCCTTTGTGCCCTCTCACAATTCCTAAAACAGCTGCCAGACCTAATCCGCGTCCGGTGAACTTGGTGGTAAAAAATGGATCGAATAATTTGTTAAGCGTTTCTTCTTTCATTCCGCAACCGTTATCCAATACTTCCAGAACTATATAAAACCCACCCTCTAATTCTTGTTCTATATAACGCGATTTAAGTTCATCACCAGTAAATTTTTTGGAGTAAGATTTTATCTTTATAACGCCAGCTTCTTTTCCAATAGCATCTGCTGCATTTGTAATTAAGTTCATAATAACTTGACGGGTTTGACTAACATCTGCTTCTATTGCCGGTAGGTTGGGATCAAGATCAACTTGTAAACTTACTTTCTTAGGAATAGAAACATTTAACAGCAGCGCCATGTCCCTTACTATCTCGTTAATATCAATTGGTTGGATAACAAATTTACCTTTACCGGAATAAGCTAACATCTGATTACATAATTCAGCGGCACGTGATGCAATATTTTCAATTTTTAGAAGATTATTTTGGGCAGGTGAACTGGTTTCTGCATGTACCATTGCCAAACCGGTGTTTCCCATAATCCCAGTTAAGAGATTATTAAAATCATGCGCGATACCGCCGGCTAAAACACCCAAACTTTCCAATTTTTGAGTATGTAATATTTGCCGTTCCAGGTTTAGTCTTTCTTCTTCTGCTTTTTTTAGGTTATGAATATCCGATATAAAAACCAGGGTGGCCGTTCCTTCTTCCAATTGAATTACCGTTACATTTATCTGGAATGGAAATGTTGAGCCATCTTTTCTCAATCCAACAGATTCGTAACTTGATGGTCCTTTCTTGTTGTCTTCCCTGCTTTGATTAAGAGCTAATAATTTTTTCCTCTCTGATACCGCGAGGTGGTTCAAAATTGAAGAGCCAATTATTTCAGCTTTATTTTTGTAACCAAATAATTTTAAATAAGCATCATTTGCAAAAAGAATTTTACCCTTTCGAGACATTCCTATGGCAACCGGAGAGTTTTCGATGAGTGTCCTGAAACGCAGCTCGCTTTGCTTTAACTGCTTTTCAGATAATTTCCTTTCGGTAATATCCTGTGCAAAAGCAATAATAGCTCCCTGGCCAAAATAGATTCCCTGGTTTAAGCGGACTTCTTTAGGGAAGACTTCACCATTTTTTCTAATTCCCCAAAATTCAAAAATTTGAGGTTTACCTTTTGAAGCTTCTTTAATAAAATGACCTACTTTTTCCAAGTCATTCTTTCCAGGGGCAGAAAGAATTGCCGGGGATTTACCAATTAGATAATCTCGTTTATAACCATACATTTTTTCAACAGTTTTATTAACATCCAGAAAATTGCCATTGGAATCCTGGATATAAATAGCATCGCTGGCATTATTAAACAATCCGCGATAGCTTTCTTCTGATATGCGCAAAGCTTCTTCTGCTTTTTTCCGTTCAATGGCCCAGGAAATATGCTCTGTCACAAATGTCATTATTTCAAGATCATGCTTAGTATAAGATTCGGCTTTGTTATAACTTTGAACTACAAGAACGCCGGAGAACTGCTCATTAATTTTAAATGGAACCCCCATCCAAATTAAAGCATGCTGGCCAACTAAATCGATTTTTCCCTGTTCAATCATTTTTTTATCTGTATTACTGTCTATTAATAAAGGGGTTCTTTTTTTTCGAACATACTCAGTTAGGCTGTTGCGCATTTCTTCTTGAGTAAAATCGCCACTTAAATCAAATTCATCCATATAATATGGAAACGAATATTCTCCGTTTTCGATGTTATACAAGGCAACATAAAAGTTTCTGCATTCTATTAAGGTGCCCACCTGTTCGTGAATAACACTTAAAAGATCATATAAAGAGCCAACCTCACCGGTCGCTTTAGAAATGTTAAACAGAATTTTTTGAATTTTTTGGGCTTGACTAATTTCTTTGGCCGTTGTTTGGCGTGGACGATTATTGCCATTTTTATGCTTTAACTCATTTCGGAGAGTTTCAATCTCTTCGATCAAGTTTTGTTTGGTTGCTTTTGAATAATTCATGCCGTTTACACGAAAGGATTTAAACGAATGTGTAGATAATTGTGTTAGATTTTCAAGTATCTAAAAAATACTTCATTAGATAGTCGGACAGAAAAAAAGAAATTGAATATCAGTTAAAAAAAAATAGAGTAATAAAATATTATACTTTTTGGATGACCAGAAGAGTTAAATCATCATTTTTTGGTTGACCGGAAAAAAACTTTTCAACATCAGAGGTTAAATCATTTATTATAAATGAGGCATTTTTATTTTTATAAGTGGATAATTTTTGAATCAGTTTTTCTTCACCATATTGCTCTTCTGCATTATTGATAACTCTTGTCGCTTCGATAAGACCATCTGTGTATAAAACCAGTTTGTCGTTTTCATTTAAAACCAACTCATGCTTTTCCAGGCTATTTTTAAAAATTGTAGAATCTTTTGTAAGTCCAATACCTATGCCCTTCATATTCAACTCATTCACTTCACCACCGGCATTTAAATAATATGGGTTATTATGCCCAGCCCTTACAAAAGTAATTCTGCCAGATTTTAAATCAACAACGCCAATAATCGCCGTAATAAATATATGGCGGTCATCCACATGTTTGGTGAAATATTCATTTATTCTTAAAGCAATTTCTTTTGGGAATGCAGTAAATTGTGCGGAAAACCTAAACAAACTGATATACTGGGCCATATAAAATGCAGCCGAAGCACCTTTTCCTGAAACATCCCCAATTGTAAACAACGCTTTATTTTCATCAGAATAAACCACGTCATAAAAATCACCGCTCACTTCCTGGGCAGTTTCCAGGGTGGCTACAATTTCAAATCCTTCCAAATCCGGCAGGATATTTTTTAACAGGCTCAACTGAACATCACGTGCAACAGAAAGCTCCTGATCCAAACGATCCTTTTCCCGGGCCTCGGCAATTGTTTCTTCTAGTTTTTCGCCCATTTTATTAAAATGATGGGCAAGCTCAACAAACTCATCTTCACCGACAAGTTTTAATTTATGTTTTAGGTTACCGCCGGCAATTTCACGAATCCCAACTTTTAAATTCTCAAATTTACTGATAATTGTTTTATTAATTATGGCGCCTGCTTCAGATACCCGACGGATAATAAACGAATTTATCAGGAAAAAAATGAGAGCTATGGCAAATAATATCCCCACCATTGGATCTGAAAAAACCAGCCGTTTATAATTGAACATAATATCAAAAGCAAAGTGCGATATTTGTTGTCCTTGCGGATTATATAAAGGCAAAGTTACCCGTCCAAAACTTAAACCTCTTGTAGGCATTGCAAACAATACAGCATCAAAATCTTTAGTTTTGTCTACCACTTCATAGTGTCCGGTAAACCATCCATCCGCAGCGTCAATAAATGAAAATGGCGAAATTTTATCTGCTTTGCCTCTTTGCCAAAAATCTGCCTTGTTAAGATAGCGCTCCCAGGAACGTAACTTAACCGGATATGCAAGAAGGCCGTTGCCAAATATGGTTTGAGAACTGCTCCATAAATCTTGACAAAACAGACTGTCAATATTTTGATAATAAATAATTTTAGAACTGGCAGAATCTTTGACGAAATAATAATACGATTCCTCTGGATAGGTTTTTTTTATTATTCCGGATAATTTCAATTTGGCCGCATCTTCATCGGAAATGATTTTTGGCTGGGTATTTCCTGTAGAAATGAACCCGCTTTTATTCAAATCCTCTTGTAAATTTTGTGCCTGCCAGGCGGAGACAAAAAAGAAAAAAAGAATCAACGATAACGTCAACTGAAAAATTTGAGGAATTAATGATTGAAATATTCCTGCAAACCACAGCTTCCGGGAAAGGGTCATATGGTTATAAATTATAACAGCGGGTATTTTTACAATCACAGCCAGTGTATAGATTTTTATAAGATCATATAAAAAAAATGGGATTGTAAACCAACTGGCATTTGATGAAAGAACATTCCATTCGGCCGAAAAAGGATTTTTTGAAAGAAGCATAAAAAACAATCCGGCAAAAAAGATAAAGTAAATGCCAAGTGTTTTTTTGTGTAAATCATCCAGCCAAACCGTTCGTTTTAGCAAAACAAAAAACAGTAAAAAATCAAATAAAATGCGGACAACTGTCAGCTCCTGGTAAATCACAAAGTGCGCAAGTATAGCCAGTAAAATATAAATAAAGATTATCCGCTGCTTTTTCTTGTTATTTATAGTTACAACAAGTGCAAACAGCAAAATTTGTAAAGCCACCAAAAATTGATGTAAAACTTCTATAAATAAAGGCACTGTTGCAGATAGAATTTCCTGATCATAAAAGCTGATAAGCTGAAGGTTAAGATAATGGGTTATTACAAAAGAAAAGAATACAATTTCATTGGAGATTTTTACTTCATTCATTAAAAAGCGGTTTAAAAAAAACCAACTTGAAATAACATAAATAACTGCAACTTGCGTGAAAACGGCAATTACCTGATCTTTTTGAAGAAGCAAAACAACAGCAACGATCCAGAGCAAAAGAGTGATATAGATTTTCGGTTTTTTTAATGCATCCAGGTTCATGTGGCGTAACCAATAAAATTATGTCCAGGCACTTAATTCAGGTTTACGTTTATTTTGCGAGAGGTTTCAATTTTCAAATTATTATAGGGGAAATTTACACGAGCGGGATTAATAATCAAAGCAATAAAAAAGGGCCGGATTTTTTAAGACCCGACCCTAAGGTATGAAGGAGATATGACATAATTTGTATTCGCCTAACCACCACTTAAAAGAAGAATTAACAGAAAAGTGGATAATTATTGACCATGATTTTAAAATGATCGAATTTTCACCATGAAGAACAATTTCACTTACACTTTTTGATTGTGCATCTTCTTCTTTCTTTTTCCTAAATGAAAAAGAAACAAAAAATCAGCGCCTTTATGAATTCTGCCTAAATATTTTTCCATAATTTCTGAAAAACAAAAACTCGTCCTCCAGTGACGGACTCAAACAGTTTGTTTTTCTTTCAAAATTATTCCAAATTATTTTAAACGGCATATTTCATGAGGGCGAAAAATAATCAAGGTAAGCGAAGAAATATATTTTTAATATTTTGCTTTGTATATATTACACTCACCTACTCAAAGGCCGGCAATGAAAAAAGAGAAGATGAATCTGAAAAATATAAAGTACACACAGGGAACTGAAAATTATTTTAAACAACGCATATTAAAACGATATGCGGGTGTCTGGTCATTATGGGCGCTTGGTGTGGGCGCAGTTATTTCCGGTGACTTTTTTGGCTGGAATTTTGGATTGGCGTCTGGTGGTTTTGGCGGACTTTTTATTGCCACAGTTATCATTGCCATTATGTATATAGGAATGTGTTATTCCATTGCCGAAATGTCTCCGGCACTGCCACACACGGGTGGCGCTTATTCATTTTCACGGACAGCAATGGGCCCGATGGGCGGATTTATAACCGGGCTTGCAGAAAATATGGAATATGTCTTAACGCCCGCTGTAATCGTTGTTGGCATCGGCGGATATATGGGCACAGTTTTTAATGATCTTTTTGGTATTAATATCTCTGCGCCGCTTTGGTGGCTGCTGGCCTATTTTATTTTTGTAGGATTAAATATTATTGGCGTAGAGCTGACCTTTCGTTTTACAGTTTTTATTACGTTTTTGGCACTTGGTATTTTGTTGGTTTTCTGGATTGGCGCGTTGCCTCATTTTTCATGGGAACATGCACTTAATATTAAACCCGATCCTGGGCAAACAACCTGGCTGCCCAAAGGATGGGGCGGAATTGCCAAGGCGCTGCCCTTCGCCATTTGGTTTTACCTGGCAATTGAACAACTTCCTCTTGCCGCGGAAGAATCTCATGATCCTAAAAAAGATATGCCCAAAGGTTTATTGTGGGGAATTCTGACTTTAATTATTGCATCATTCTTAACACTTTTTTTAAATGCAGGAATTGCGCCGGGAAGTGCTGAAGTTGGAACCTCGGCTGAGCCGCTTTTTTTAGCATTTAAAACTATTTTTGGTGATGGCATTGGTTCATCATTACTGGCGCTTGTGGCAGTGGCCGGATTGATTGCCAGCTTTCATACAATTATTTATGCTTATGGCAGAAATATATTTTCCTTAAGCCGCGCGGGGTATTTTCCAAAATGGCTATCGATTACGCACTCAAAACGTAATACGCCGTACATTGCTTTAATTGTTGGCGCGATAATTGGTTATGTGGTTGCCCTGATAATCGAATTTGGGGAAACATTTTTTGGCAGTGTTCCGGTTGGGGCTGTTCTTTTAAATATGGCTGTTTTCGGTGCCGTAATTGCCTACATAATGCAGATGGCGGCATTTGTTTTACTAAGAAAAAATCACTCCGATATTGAACGGCCTTATCTCAGTCCATTGGGAAATGCAGGCGCTATAATTGCCGGTTTGATTGCCGCTGTAACTCTTGTCTTTTTATTTTTAAATCCGGATTATGTAGTTGGCGTGTATGGTTGCGCCATCTGGTTTTTGGGAGGAATTCTCTACTTCTGGATTTATGCCCGCCACTCTATGATTTTATCACCGGAGGAAGAGTTTGCTTTAAAAAGCCAGGAAAAAGTTAAAGGATAAATTTGTCTACCAAAAGGATTTGATTATTTACCATTGGTTATAAAGGGTTTGAGCTTGAAAATTCTGGTTTATGAAATCAACATCTTGCAAAAATTCCTTTAATATTTTAATTGTGGCAATTAAACCGAATTACAACCAACCTGAGTCCTTTGAGATTAATAGCTCATGTTTTTTTATTAAATGCGTAGTTTGCATTAAAACCTTTTCATAAAATAAATCATACTTCTTAGCGTATGACAATATTTCTTCAGAAAAGTCATAGGTAATTAAAAAATCACCTTTTAGTTTCTTAGAAACTTTAAAAAGTTTTTCATGATCTATTTGAAAATGTTGATATAGTCTTTTCCCGGCCTTTGTATATGGCGGATCAAAAAAGAATATTGCTTTATCATTCGAAAGAAAATTCTTAGTGAATTCAAAAGCATCGTCTTTTACAATGCTTATTCTATCAGCAACTTTACAGATTTTTTTTATTCTATGATTTAGCGTTTGAGGATACCATCTTGAACTAAGGCCCTTACCATTTTCTCCATTTTTAATACGACCAGCTCCAATGGCCATTATTCCACCATGACTAATTCTATTGTTAAGTAATAATGCAAAAGCTTTTTCTTTTGCATCCATCTTTTTCTTATTTAAGGTGTCATTAATGTTCTTTTCTGTAAAATCAAAATCTAGTACTTGATCTGCAAGCCAATCACCATAACCATTTATTAAAGCATCCCAAAAAGAGAAAATGTTATCATCAAGATCAACTAAAATTACATGATCAACCCAACCTTCAATCGCTGCTGCTAAACCTACACTTGCTCCACCTGCAAATGGTTCAATTAAAAACTTCTCTTTTTTATCATGTAACCATTGTTTTGCAAATGGATAGAGCCATGTTTTTCCACCTGGATATCTTAATGGACTGTATTGAGGTACCGAAGCAACATTAGGTGCTTTGTGGACAATTTCCTTTTCAAATAAATGTAATTGTCTCATGTTTTTATTCCGAAATGATATCTATCAATGTAGGGGCATCAGGCGAATTTATGTCAAGTTGATTATCAAGTTTTGATTGTAGCTCTTGAACAAAACTTTCGATTTTACCAGCATTCGGCGTTAATATTTTATTCAGGGCAGGATGAAATTCAGTATAAACAATATCATCAAGTACGAGTTTTAATTTATCAGAATTCTTATTGGATTTTAAATCATAAATAAACCATGCAAAATCTGCATTTTCAGGATTTTTGACAATTGGTAATTTAGGCAAAGTTTCAAAGAATCCCTTTTGAAGGACTACGCATTGCTTCTTGTTCCAGCTTTTGAAGATTCCACCTTTGTAAACAAGTTGGGGAACTAATCTTTTCCTTGAAGAAGATAAAAAATCTGGTCGTGGAAAAAATTTATTCTTTGACCAATCAAAGACCGTCCTATTTGTTCTATCTTCCATATAGTAGTTAAAAGGATTTGTGATATTACCTGAGATATAAACTGCCTGTACTTCTAAAGAACCAAAATCTGTCAAATTACCATTTTCATCATAAGAAACTAAAACATAGTCTATATTTCCTGCGGTTTTATCATTGGCATCGACGAGTTTGATTTCTCTTAAAGTTGTCCACATACCTTTTTCTACAATATTCTTGTTAAAAATAAATTTTGCAGCTTGTTCGGTTATAAGCCATTCTTCAGTGAATCTAATTGGACAAGTAACAATCGTATTTTTTTCGTAAAAGATGCTACAAACTCCCAAAGGTTTTGTAGCGCTATTCTTTGTACATGACGGCACTCTATTGTGAAAAGGACATAATTTGTTTTTTCGATATCGTTCAGCTTCTTTGCTTAAATTATTGATCGGAAAACCGAATACTTCTGCCAAAGGCTGTTTCTTCACAAAAATTCCTCATTTGTGTCTTAATAACTGTGAATTGAATCAATATAAAAAAATCGGGTTTAATAGAAAAGATACAATCTGTCAATAGTGCAAATTAAAAAAGACTATCTGCACCATCTACAATGAGTTTTTATATTGATAAAATTTTTATAACAGTCTAATGGCTCATTTATCGTATTTGGATGATAATGAGAAGTGATCATACTTGGCTCTATAACCAAACAATTATTATATCAAACACCTCTAATTTCTCCTGTATTCTATTCCCTACTTATTCATCCTGTTTCTTAGCATGCTGGCATTAATGCCCAATAACTCATCCGCACCGCCCTCTCCATGAATTTTCCCACCGGTTTTGTATAACACTTTTTTATATGCCGGGCCGTCACTTTATCAAGATTGATAATAAATTCAACCTGCTCATAAAAGGTTTCCTCATCCAAACCATTTATTTAAATAGAATTATTTTTCTGTAATTGATAACAGTTTTTCAAATTTCATTACAGCCGGGCTTCGCCCTTTTGCCTTTTTTATAATAGTTAAAATCCCCGCTTCTGTTAAAAGCTTCAAAATAGGTGTTAAGGTTTGTTTTGCTATTTTAGTGCGCGTTTGTATATCCGATGAGCTGAACATAGGTTTATGAAATAATGCATCTGTAATTTCAATATTATACTGGGTTCTTGCTATTTCGCGGATGCGCTTTGTAGTTGTTTTATACAAATCCAGTGTGTGTTCAATACGCTCTCCGTTTCTTTTGCCCTGTTGCTTTATTGCCTTCAAATAAAATTCAATCCAACTGTTCCAATCACCCTGGCTTGAGATATTTTTCAAATGTAAATAGTATTCACTTCGGTTATTTTCCAAATATTCACTTAAATAGAACATAGGACGCTTTAAGCGTTTTTTAAAAAACAGAAACAATGGAATAAGCAGTCTGCCAATTCTGCCATTACCGTCTAGAAACGGATGGATGATCTCAAACTGGGCGTGGATTATGGCCGACTGCACAAGAACATCTCCATCATCGGACTTTATATACTTCTCCAAGTCATTTAAACAAACCTGTAGTTGATGCGGTTCGGGTGGAATATAAGTTGCCTGTTCTATTGGCAAGCCTGGCCTGCCTATCCAGTTTTGTCTGTCCCGGAATTTTCCCGGTTCACTTTTAGAACCGCGCACGCCGCTCATAAGCTCTTTGTGCATCTGGCGGATTAAGAACAGGTTTAAAGGCCTGCCGGCCATTTCTTTTTCCGCATGGATTAGCATGGATCTATAATTTGCAATCTCCTGAATATCCAGTTTTTTACTTTCTTCATTAATACGTATCCCGGCTTCGTGGTGCAAAACTTCATCCATGGTAGCCTGGGTTCCTTCTATTTTGGAAGATAAAACAGCTTCGTTGGTTGTTAAAGGCGAGAGTAATATTTCCGGGTTAACCACCGCTTGAAGCAAACCATCGTATCTGGCTAACGCAGCATTGGCTTCTCCGGCAATGCGGATCAGTCTTTTAAAATTAAGGTTTTCCGGGGGTAACATTTCTGGGATAAAAGGTTTCATGGCGGCCCTTCTTTTGTGTCCGGTGAAATATACATAAATATATTTGTGTCCGGCAAATTAAATATCACGGGACGCAAAACTTTCTGTGTCCACCACATAGGACGCAAATTCTACTTATTCTTTTCACATTTTTAGCTTTGGAGATATGCTTCCAGTCCAACGGACGCACCTGCCCGGTACACTTCCTTGCGCTCATCGCCAGTTAAATCCAGAGCAGATTCATTAAAAAGTCGTTTATCTGTTTGGTTTGAATTGTTTCATGTCACCTTAATTTTTCCTGTACTCAATCCCCAGCTTATTCATCCGGTTTCTAAGTGTGCTGGCATTAATGCCCAATAAATCAGCTGCACCGCCCTCTCCATGAATTTTCCCATCGGTTTTGGATAACACCTTTTTTATATGCCGGGCCGTCACTTCATCAAGATTATAAGATTCGGGAATCGAATTTTTTATTTCATCGCTATCTTTGTTTATTGGCAAATTCATGTGCTTAAAGGTTAACGGTCCTTTGGGGTTAAGGATAAGCGCGCGTTCAATAACATTCTGCAGTTCGCGTACATTTCCCGGCCAATGATAATCCATCAGCAAATCAATAGCACCGGGTAAAACCGTAGGTACGGCTGCCAATTTTAACTCACGTGATTTTAAACTTATAAAGTGATGCAGCAAAGCAGGAATATCTGCCCGCCTTTCTCTCAGTGGTGGAATCCAAACCGGAAAGACATTTATCCTGAACCACAAATCTTCGCGGAACTGATGGGCCTGTACCATTTTTTCCAGATTGCGGTTGGTAGCGGCAATTATGCGGATATCCAGTGGAATTGTTTTAACCCCGCCAACCCGTTCAATTTCTTTAGATTGTAAAACTTTTAATAAACGCACCTGAGCCTGAAGCGGCAATTCGCCAATTTCATCCAAAAAAATTGTACCCTTATTGGCCCGTTCAAAGCGCCCGCGTTTTTGAGCCAACGCCCCGGTAAATGCGCCTTTTTCGTGACCAAAAAGTTCACTGTCAATCAACGTATCCGGAATGGCGCCACAGTTTACACTTACAAAAGGCCCGTTGCTGCGCGATGATGAATAATGGATTGCATTGGCAATTACATCTTTGCCAACACCGGTTTCCCCTAACAAAAGAACCGGGCTATCCAGCAGCGCAACCTGGCTGATCTTGTGCATAATATCTTTCAGGCCAAAGTTTGCTCCCACAATTTCATCACCATAAAAACGGCGTAGTTCGTTAAGCAGATAGCGGTTATCATCAGCCAGCAAATCTTTTAGTTGATGTACTTCAAGATGTTTAAGCGCATTGGACAATGCAATTGTAAGGGGCTCTTTGAGCGAATGGACGAACTCCACATCTGCCTCAACAAACTTTTTGTCACCAACAGATTGAAGTATTAATAAGCCAGGCAATTCGGAGTGATATCTTAAGGCAAGAATAATTATTGAAGATCCGTCCTTGCCATGGTACTTCATCATTTCCCTGCTTACGGGGAATTTATGCGGATTAGTTATAAGAAAGGTATCTTTATCAGCGGGGATATTTCTGTTTAACTCAATTGCTTCTTTAGAGAGATGTGTGACCTGGTCTAATTTCTTGCAACTTTGTTCATCCGCGTAGGCAATTGTTCTGATGGATTGCAGGCCTTCTTCATAATACTGGAGATACAATCTTGAGACAGGTATAAAATCTTTAAGATAAAGAATCAGGGAATGCATGGATTTTTCAATCTCCAAATTTCCACAAATTCTCAAAGTGGCTTCACGAAAAAATTCATTCTCATCCATATAATGCCCCTTTTTTTGCAGGTTCTATATTTGGCAAATTTACACACGATTACCGCATATGGCAACAGGAATTGCCTTATTTGACAACCCAGTGTTCCTGCCATTTCATAACCTTATGTTTTTATTTGAGATATGACTCTGGCACGGCATTAGTATTATAAATATTCAATTTGTAAAAATTGTAGTAATAAGGATTTGAAATGAACTGGTTGGAAATTATTGAACTGCGATCCACACACAGCAATAAATCATTTGTAAAGTTGCAGCTAAATGAAATGGTAAAGGAAGTAAACAAAAAGTCCCGAACAAAAATCATAATGATGTATAACCGCCTTGCTGTAGATGGCGATTTTCAGATTCACTTGCTGCACAAATCAAAAGAAGCTGATATTAACGGCAGTCCATTAGGGGCTCAACTGGTATCTACCTTAAAAGAATATGGATTGATTAATCATAGTGTATGGATTCAACGATCTTAAGACGAAAAAGAGGTTTGGAAAAATGAATTCTAAAAAAAGTATATTGATAACCGGGGCATCAACTGGAATAGGTAAAACCTGTGCTCTTCATTTAGATGAACTGGGATTTAAAGTATACGCAGGTGTTCGCAAACAGGCAGATGCAGATAATTTAAAAAATGAAGCTTCCGGCAACCTGGAAGCAGTAATTCTTGATGTGACAAATTCACAATCGATAAAGGACACAGCCAATTATATCTGGGAAGAAACAGGTGGGAATTTATATGGCCTGGTAAATAATGCAGGTATCGGACGCGGAGGCGCTTTGGAAGTTACACCTATGGAAGAGATCAGAAAACTAATGGATGTAAATTTATTTGGCCTTTTGGAAGTAACACAGTCCTTTATCCCAATGTTACGCAAAAGTATGGGAAGAATAATCAACATCGGTTCAACATCAAGCTATTTGGCTGTTCCTGGAGCAGCTGCATATTCAGCATCTAAATTTGCCGTAAAAGCAGTTACAGACTCACTGAGGCTTGAACTGATCCCATTTGGTATAAAAGTGATATTAGTATCACCCGGTGCTGTTGAAAGCGCTATTTGGGAAAAAGGCACAAAGTATAAAGAAGAAATGCGTAAATCGGTTAACCCCGAAATCGCTGATCTTTATGCTCCCTTGCGCAAATTTGGCGACAGGTTAAATGAAAAAGTAAAAAAAATCCCAGCAATGGAAGTAGCAAAAGTTGTGCATGATGCTTTTAATAACCAAAAGCCCAAACCCTATTACATTGTTGGCAGCGATGCCAAAGGCGCGGCTAAAGCAGCAAAGTTACCTAAACGAATTCTTGATTGGATTCTTTTAAAACGTATTGAAAAACTTGGGAAATGATTAAATAAACAAACGGAAGGTGAATATCATGAAAATCAAGCATTATCTTTATAACTCATTCATAATTGAAAACGGCAAAACAAAGATTGCAATTGATCCGGGACAAAACCTGTGGATGTTTAAACTTGGCAGTTTGATACCAAAATCAGAATGGGAAAGTATTACTCATCTTTTAATTACACATGGTGATCCTGACCACCATTGGCAATCTGATCGGGTTGCTGAAGCTTCAAAAGCACCGGTGGTTTGTGGTAAAGATTTAACAAAATTTGAAAACGGTAAAACGCTTCTTGTCGACCCTCGGGGTAAAGAATTGACATCTTGGGTCCCATTTGAAAATGTTCATCCATTGGATGTTGGCGATTCAGTCGTTCTTGACGGTGTTAAAATTGAAGCCATTAAATCTGTACATGGCCCGATTGTCGTTCCTATACTGTGGTTTAAGAAGAAAGAATATCCCGGTCCAGGAGAAAGACCAGGGCTTGGTTCTATGGGTTTTAAAATGACTATCAATAGAACAACTATAGTCAATCTTGGGGATTCACTGCTGCAGAAGGAGTGGGAAGGATTGAAACCGGATGTATTGATGCTTCCGATTGGTGGAGCAGGTGAAAATATTTGGACAATGGATGTAACCGATGCAATAGAAGCTGTTAAATTAATATCGCCCAAAAAGGTAATCCCTTGTCATTATAATGTTTCCTTCTTCTGGATCAAAAATGTAAATCCGGCTGATGATCAATTATTCAAAAGCGAAGTAGAGAAACTGGGGACAGAGTGTTCTATTATGAAATATGGTGATGCGATTGAAGTATAACCATAAAGTAATGATTTTAATTTGGAGAACATTATGAAAGTAGAAGAACTGGAAAGTTTTGGCGCAAAACTTCAAATGCCGAAAGAGGCAGTTAGAGAGCAAAACAAAATAATGTTCAGTGCCTTAAAAAAAGAATTCGGTCTATTTGGTATGTTGGGAGTTTTTAAAGATACACTTTTCAATAATCTCAGGTTAAGAAAGCAATATCCCGAAGTTCAGAAGGAAATAGCTGAAATCAATAAGACTTTAGAAAAAGAACTGTTTGTATTTTCTGGTTTGTTCTTAGCTCTTGCTAAAAGATTAGGCAGAAAAGAAGCATATGAGTTTTTCAAGACAAAAGTCATAAATGATATGGCAAAGATATCTATACTTGCCATATATCAATTGAATGATCTGGTTAAGTGCGACGGTGATGTATTTGATAATTTCAAAAAAATGAATATCGCTTTATTCGAAAGAACAACTATTGACAAAACCTGGCACATGGACAGTTATATAGATGAGCCGGATAAGCTGACCATTAAGGTAACAACTTGTGCAAATATTGAGTTCTTTGAAAAGTTAGGTGTGCCGGAGTTAGGCAAGTTCGGTTGTGATCATGATCTTGCCGGCTATCCGGTAATTGAAAAGGATGTAGGTTGTGATTTTAGAAGAATGTGTACATTGGCTAAAGGAGGCGATAATTGTTTGTTTGAGTTTTATCGAAGTGGTACGGCACCTGACAATGCATATTTAAATAAATAGGAACCCATAATGAAAAAAGTATTAGTAGCAGGAGCAACCGGATATCTTGGCAGATATTTGATTCAGGAATTGAAAAAGCAAGGTTATTGGGTTCGCGCCCTGGCAAGAAATTCAAAAAAACTGGAAGATATTAAAGATTTAATTGATGAAGTTTTTGAAGGGGAAGTAACCAAACCGGAAACTTTAAATAAGATTTGTGATGGTATTGATGCCGTCATTTCAGCAGTTGGTATTACGCGCCAAAAGGATGGTCTGACTTATATGGATGTGGACTACCAGGGTAATAAAAATTTACTGGATCTGACAGTACAAAACAAAGTATCCAAATTTATTTTTATCTCGGTTTTGAATGCTCAAAAAATGGGGCATTTAAAAGGTATTGAAGCGAAACTGCTGTTTGAAGAAAAACTGATTGAATCCGGTTTAGATTATGCCGTTATCCGTCCCACAGGTTTTTTCTCCGATATGCTTGAATTTCTGAATATGGCAAAAAAGGGAAGGGTTTCTGTATTCGGCAGCGGCGAAAATAAAATCAACCCGATTCATGGTGCAGATCTGGCGGAAGTTTGTGTCAATTCTTTGAAGCAGAATGAGAAAGAAATAAATGTGGGTGGCCCGCAAATATTTACATTTAATGAAATAGCTGAACTGGCGTTGAAGATCCAAAACAAACCCATAAAAATTTCAAGATTACCGATGTGGATGATAAAAATTATATTACCTTTAATGCGAACATTTACATCATCAAAAACCTATGGACCGCTTGAATTTATGATGACCGTGATGATCATGGATGTCGTTGGCGATATTTACGGTAGCCAAAAGTTGAAAGAATTTTATAAGGAGAAAAGATGAAAATTCTAACTTATTCAATCTTATCATTACTTCTGCCTTTGTCGAAATGGAATCTGCATGAGATATCATAAGGGATATTCAAAACCATTGAAGAATATTCTTTTGAATTTACAGAGAAGGAAATCAGCGGTTTTATTAGTGTTCAATTTTTTAAAGCAAAAAAGTAAAGGGGGAAATGATGGAAAAGGATAAAAGTTTTTGGGCAATGATATCAATCGTAGTTTTTTTAGTAGGACAAACGCTCTCATTATTCAATTGGGACCTCAAAGTAGAATTTGGCCTCCAGGAATCTGAGCAAGAGGTTGGAAAAGTGGGCATTGTAAAATGATACTTTTATTAGTAATGGGAAGGCTGAAAGGCCTGTTAAAACCAGAGGGTGTGGCAAAAAAATCATCAAATGCCGGCGCAGAAAAGAAAATTCCGGACAAAAATATAAAGGAATAATAAATGAAAAATCATAACCCACCAATTTGTAACTGGGATGAAAAAGCAAACTGCCAAAGTATATTATTTACTGCTATCATTTTTCTACTTTTATATTCTTTGGCTTTTAGCCAAAATATTCAACTAGACTCTACTTCGGTCCAAACAGAAAAGAAGCATTTTATTGGAAGTTCGCTTTTTTTACTAGGCAATTTTGTACCGGGAGACCCGCCCAATTATTTTCAATTAAACTATGGATACCAAATCACACCAAAGGATTTTATTTTAGTTGAAGCAATTACCTGGACATATTATGAGCCTTTAGGGACATATGGCTCGTCAGATGATTTATATCCAGGGAAAATAAGGGCCATTGGAGTTGGTCTGGGTTATCAACATTTTTACTGGAAAGGCTTATACAATACTATTGAAGCGACTCCTTTTCTTCAACAATTTTATGATTCAGAAAACCAAAAAACCCAAAAAGGGTTTCAGTTATATCTTCAGCTAATCATGGGTTATCGATTTGAATTCTTTGAGAAACGCTTTTTTATCGAACCTGCTTATGCACTTAAATATTGGCCTGTTAACACCAACTTTCCAAAGACTTTTGCAGATATTGAACGAGGAAAACCAAAACACATATTTGAACCCAGTTTCCATTTTGGTTTTAGGTTTTAACAGGCCGGGTTGATAGAATGATCAAAATAAAATCTGAAAAGATAAAATATACGGATACTTCAAAAATTGAACCTGGCTATACTGAAAAAATGAACCATGCATATAACTGGATGGCCAAAGGATACGATGTATTTATGCTACTATTCCCCTTGTGGAAAAAATGGATCAAAAAAGTTATACCATATATCAAAGGCAGGAAAATATTAGAAGTCTCCTTTGGTAATGGTTATTTGATGACTCAATATGCAAAAAATGATTTTGATATTTACGGAATTGACTATAACAAAAAGATGCTGGAAATAACTACAAAAAAACTACTGTCAAAAAGCATAAATGCAAACCTATCCAAAGCAAATGTAGAAAAACTTCCATTTCCGGATAATACCTTTGATACAATAATAAATACTATGGCTTTTACCGGCTATCCGGATGGTGATAAAGCAATATTGGAAATAAAGAGAGTTTTAAAAAAAGGTGGCATGCTTCTTCTTGTTGATATTGATTATCCGAACGACAAAAATTTTATTGGATATCAAATCGTTAAGTTATGGGAGAAACTTGGTGACATAATTAAAGACATAAATTCTCTCCTGGCAAAATACGGTTTTGAATACCAAGATATTCCTGTAGGAGGATTTGGGAGTGTTCATTTGTTTATCGCAACAAAAAAATAAACCTATTAATGGAGTCACAAATGTTGTATGAAGATGATTATAAAAAATCGTTTTTACCCAAAATTGTGTTTATGGGCGCAATCTCTTTCGCGTCACTTTTAGCCGGCTACCTAATGTTCACAGACGAAGTAAACCTACTCTCCGGCCTTAAAGCTTTTTCTATCAATGGTGATTTTGTACGCCAGGTTATTGTTTTCTCATTCTGCCTGATTTATGTCCTACGTTTATTCATGACAGTATTTATTTTTATGAAACGAAAGTGGTATTGGCGTGAAGCGCTCTTTGTATCTTGCTTGATGTCTTTAGCGTTGTTTGCCTTTGCAAAAGCAGGCGGTAACAGCTTTCAGCCAGTCGGAGCTTTGGATTATTTTGCCATTTTTTTGTTTCTGCTTGGGTCTTGGCTTAATACTTATTCAGAATATCGGCGAAATGTGTGGAAAAAAAATGACTCTAATATGGGGCGTCCATACACTGAAGGATTGTTTAAACATTCGATGCACATCAATTTTTTTGGTGATATTGTCCTTTTTACAGGTTTTGCATTAATAACCAGAAGTTTTTCGCTCTTAATAGTTCCATTAGCCATGGCCTTAATTTTCATCTTTTTTATA
The DNA here is from genome assembly GCA_013112635.1 of Calditrichota bacterium. Classification (NCBI taxonomy): domain Bacteria; kingdom Pseudomonadati; phylum Calditrichota; species Calditrichota bacterium. The sequence goes on from JABFGF010000011.1 coordinate 59,545, forward strand.
ATTCCAAGATTAGATAAATACCTGGCAGGTAAATACGGTACGGAATTTAAAGAGTATGCCGGAAGGACTAAGAAATTAATTCCCTGGATTTATTAAGACCCATTTGAATTAGCCGGAAAAATGTTTTGCAGGGCATCTTTTAATAAAGCACGTTTATTAAATATCTCCAAACTAAAAATACAATCACTAACAATATGTAAGTAGTAGGAATAAACAGGCTAAATATCTTAAATCCACCCAAACCCCAGGACACCCAACTTTTTTTATTTGGCCAATCTTTACGGAAAAGGTAAAAAGAAATATCCTCCATTAGTAACAATAATGGTAAATGATAAAACTCCTCACCAGCCAAATAAATCACATTAACAAAAGTACTCAACATCACTACATGGTACGTGGCGAAGTGTCCAAATATCCACTTTTTACCACTGGTACAGCATTCACCCTTTAACAATCTTTGTTCTATATAACCATACAAAACAGGAAATATATAAAGCATCATTTATGCCTCCTCCACATACAAACCCATTGCAAATTTGTAGCAGACAAACCAAAAGAAAAAAGTAAACAATGCAAAATGCCAGTGAATAAATAATTCAATAATTAAAGACAATGTAATCCGGGGATCAATACTAAAAAAAAATGATATTCATCATCAAAGGTTTCTGGCAGTTAAAATAATAGATGTTTTTTTGAATAAGATGGAATTTACTAGTAGCGATGGACAAAAAAAGCCCCGCAAACATTTAGTTCACGGGGCTATCAACGTACGAAGGGAGAGACTCGAACTCTCACGCCCGTAAGGGCACTAGATCCTAAGTCTAGCGCGTCTACCAATTCCGCCACCCTCGCAAGAGCTGAGAAATATAAATAGTTTTTTTTTGATAAGCAACATAACTTCACAATATTTTTTTCCGCCTTCGATTTGAAAAGTATTATTTATTTTTTGCCCAACTCTTTTTATCTTAATCACTTCTCAAACAAACTCATATTCATGTTGATTAAACCATTCTTCTTTTTAATAGAATTAATTTTGAGAATTTATTGTTAGAGAAAGAAGAACAGAGAATTCACTTTATTTGAAATTATGAAAAATCTAATTGAATTAGTTAAAAATGCCGGAGTTGTAGGTGCCGGTGGTGCCGGATTTCCCACTTATCAAAAAATAAGCACTGAGGTTGAAATTGTCATTGCAAATGGTGCGGAATGCGAACCACTTCTTTACAAAGATGTAACCTTGATGGAAAATTACCCACAGGAAATCATCAACGGTATGCTTGCAGTAATGAAACACGTAAAAGCAGAGCGCGGTATTTTTGCAGTAAAAGGAAAAAACAAAAAAGCCATTGAGGCGATCTCAAATTGGCTTCCTGCAAATATCAGCCTTTTTGAAATGGAAGATGTTTATCCTGCCGGTGATGAATATGAGGTTGTTTATCACAGTACCGGGCGGCGTATTCCTGCTGGTGGTTTTCCTTTTCAAATTGGTATTGTGGTTCAAAACGTAGAAACTTTTTTCAATATTTATCAGGCCCAAAAAGGCAATCCAGTTACCCATTCCATCTTAACAGTTCATGGCGACGTAAAAAAACCTATCACGGCATGGTTTCCGATTGGTATGTCTTATGCCGATGTTTTAGAGGCAGCCGGTGGCGCAACAATCGATGATTATGTTTTAATTGATGGAGGCCCGATGATGGGCAAGGTTGTGACAGATTTATCAACTCCTGTAACAAGAACTTCCGGTGGTTTTTTAGTCTTATCAAAAGAAACACACCTGGCAATGCGCAAATCGCAGAGTGAACAATCATATAAACGTGTTGGCAAATCGGCTTGCGACCAGTGCAGTCTGTGTACAGAAATGTGCCCACGTTATTTGATGGGATATCCTATAAAACCACATTTGGTAATGCGTTCATTACTTACTACCGGCGAGTTAAGTGAATCATTAACATATTGGGCTCAGGCTTGCTGCGAGTGCAACATTTGTTCTTTATGGGCCTGCCCGGAAGAACTAGATCCACGCAATATTTGTGTAACAACAAAACGCGATGCAAGAAAAAACAATATGTGGCTTTCAGCAGATCAGTTACAGGAATTGGCAACTGATCCTCACCCTTTAAAAGAATATCGTGGCGTTCCAACAAAAAGACTTGTAAGAAAACTGGGTTTACAGGGTTATACAAAACCGGCTGAATTTATCAAAAATATTTCCGAACCAAAATCAGTTTCAATCCCTTTACAGCAGCACATTGGCGCTTTACCCGAAATCATCGTGAAAAAAGGCGAGAAAGTACAAAAAGGACAAATCTTAGCAGAAGCAAAAAATGGTGAATTATCTGTACCTATCCATGCCAGTATTGATGGAGTTGTTACAGCTGTTGGAGAAAGTGTTGAGGTAACTAAGAAGTAGGAAGTGAGAAGTGAAAAATAAAACTGTAAAAATATTTTCTTCTTTTGAAGAGGAAAATGAAGCAGAACAAAAACGCCGAAGGCAAATGACGTCTGAGGAGAGAATGCGCGAGTTTTCTGTTTTGATGGATCGCAGATGGGGAAAAGACTGGCATTCAAAGCCCATTAAAAAAATCGTTTCTTATGAAAAAATAGAAAATGATTAATAATGTTTTTTTCTAATGACATGAAAGACCTGATTAACCTGTTTAGAAAACATGATGTAAAATATGCATTAGTCGGTGGATTTGCTGTAAATTATTATGGTTATGCCCGTACAACACAAGATATTGATTTTCTTCTTTATCCATCCAAACAAAATGCAAAAAAAATTATGAACGCCTTGACAGATTTTGGGTTTGGCAAAGCTGGAATCCCACAAAAATATTTTGAAGAATCTGGAAATGCAATTCATTTAGGAGCCGAGCCAAACCGGATTGACCTTCTGACTCATTTAGTTGGCATTAGCAATGACAAAATATTCGCTAATTTACAGCAAATAAACTTTGAAGGAATCGATATAAACATAATAGCATATTCTGATTTACTTGAAGCAAAACAAAAATCTAAACGGCTTCGGGACCAAGCAGATGCTGAAGAATTAAAAAACAAAAGAAATAAATAAGGAATATCAATGCAATCAGCTATAGGGCTTATCGAACTCACATCGATTGCCAAAGGATATGAAGTTGCCGACACAATGTTAAAAACTGCAAATGTGGATATCGTCTTTAACCGTTCCATTTGTCCTGGTAAATTTATGGTTATGGTTGGTGGTGATGTGGATGCTGTAACTTCCAGCGTTCAGGCAGGATTGGAAATTGGAGGACAGACAGTTGTTGATGAGTTAATTATCCCAAATGTCCATCCGGAAGTATTCCCTGCCATAAGTGGAACAAATATTATTGATTCTCCCGATGCTTTAGGCATTATAGAAACATTTTCTGTGGCTTCCATAATTGAAGCTGCTGACGCCGCTGTAAAAGCAGCAAATATTCAGCTGATTGAAATACATCTGGCGATGGCAATTGGTGGGAAAGGATATGTAACTCTGACCGGTGACGTAGCAGCTGTAACTGCTGCTGTTGAAGCAGGAGTTGAATATATTAAAGCAAAAGGCATTCTTGTAAGTAAAGTTGTAATTCCAAATCCGCGAAAAGAAATACTACGTGATAAAATCTAAAACTTGATCTAAAGACACATTTTTTAATCAAAAATATATTGTTTTTTTACAGGCTTCAATCTCAGAATTTTTACGAAAAATCAAATAGCCTTCTTCAAATTTCAATCCTGAAAAATCCCTCAACTAAACAGTTTTTAGCTCGATAATCATTTGATAAAAATAATGATTATTTTAGTATCAAATAAAAAGGTGAAACATCAAAATAATTGATGAATGGCAGGCCGGAGAAGAAAAAAACACAAATTCAGACCCAAAAAAACAAAACAATTAAAAAAAATCAAAATCACTTGAGATTATTGCAAAATTTTTTATTAAATTATGCTATTGGTTTAATTGATGATTACTCTTTTTATTTTAAAACGGTTAATGTAAATCCTGAATAAAAGGATTTAAAAACGAAAACAAATAAATTAAAAGTTTAGAAAAGCTATTTCGTTCCAGAATAGGAGAATTTTTTTATGGAAACAATTGAGACTACCAAATCCGAAAAGAAAATGGTAGCGGATTCCGAAAACCCCGTTCAGTTAAATGAACATATTGTAGAAATTGTAAGTGACTCCGGAGAAGGAGCTCAAACTGCAGGTCAGGCATTTGGAACTATATCAGCCCGAATGGGGAACGGGATTTGGACTGTTGAAATTATCCCGGCTGAAATTGAACCACCTCCAAGAACAGCTGCCGGTGCCAGTGGTATTCGTATACGTTTTGGCACTCACGATATCACCAATATGGGTGACGAAGCCGATTTGATGGTCGCTTTTAACGAACAAGCTCTTCTTGGCCGGGAGCAATCCGGCAATCTGAAAAAAGGTAGTACAATTTTTCTAGAAGATAAATGGCGTACTTCTTCCAATAATTTGATCCGTGATCAATACGTTAGTACTTATAATCACCTTATTGAAGAGGGTTATAAAGTAATTGAAATCCCTATGGAAGATGAAACACTAAAAGTAGTCAAAAATCCTCGTCGTGGAAAAAACATGTTTGTCCTGGGATTATTAATGTACGCTTATTCCAGGGATATGGAGCTTGCCAGAGAACAAGTTCGCTTTGCTTTCCGCAATAAAGGTGATAAGGTAATTGATTCTAATATGCGTCTGCTGGATTCCGGCTATAATTGGGCAAAGAAAAACCTTGATTTCCATTATGCTGTTCCGGCCGCACCGATGAAAGAATCTAAAATAGTTACAAATGGAAATATCGCAGTTGGCTTGGGCGTCATGGCTTCCGGTATGGATGTGTGCGCCATGTACCCGATTACACCTGCTACTTCTGCTTCTCATTACTTAAGCGAAGTTTTTGAAAATGCGGGTGGGATTGTACATCAGGCTGAAGATGAAATTGCTGCTGCCGGTTTTGCGATTGGTGCATCCTACGCCGGAAAGTGTGCAGTAACAATTACCTCTGGGCCAGGCCTGGCATTAAAAACTGAATTAATTGGTTTGGCATCCATGGCTGAAATACCGCTTGTAATTGTCAACGTTCAACGAGGTGGGCCAAGTACTGGTTTACCAACAAAAGTTGAACAGGGAGATTTATTGGCCGCCTTGTTTGGTTCCCCGGGAGATACACCAAAAATTGTTATGGCACCTGCAACTATCGAAGATTGTTTTTATAGTATAATTACAGCTCGCAAAATTGCCGAGACTTTTCGTATACCTGTTATGGTTTTAACCGATGCAAACCTTGCTACAGGCCAACAACCTTACCTGAGACCTAATTTCAAAAAAGAATGGTTGGCACCACCTATCGACCAGAGCCCTGTCCCTGAAAATGCCATTCCGTTCGATTGGGATGAAAAAACCGGATTGTCAAAAAGAATTTTACCCGGACAGGCCGGAGGTATGTATCGCGTAACCGGACTGGCGCATACACGTGAAGGTAAAGTTGCTTATGGTTCCGGTGTAAACCAGGAGGGTTGTGATTATCGAAGCCTTAAAATTGCAGCATTCCAAAAAACATTAAAAACACCAAAAGTTTTTGGTGATGAAGAAGGTGATCTGCTGGTTCTTGGTTGGGGAAGTACAAAAGGTTCCATAGAAGAAGCTGTGCAAATTACCCGAAAAGAAGGTTTAAAAGTTTCCAGCTTACACCTTAAGTTTTTGCAGCCAATGGCTTCTGGTTTAAAACCAATTATGGAAAAGTTTAAAAAAGTAATTACAGTGGAAATTAATTTTTCTGATGATAAAAAATATGAAATTATTAATGATGAAAATCGTCGATATTCAAACCTGGCCTGGTTATTACGTGCCCGATATCTTTTAGACATCGACAACTTTTCCAATGTTCATGGACAGCCGTTAAAACCAGGATCCATTGTTGAAATGATCCGCAAGGAAACAAAAAAGCTGAATAGCTGATGAAGTATCTATGGAATGCGGGAATGAAAAGCTCTTTAAATTTGAAATCAAAATGAGGTAAAAAATATGTTTGGTGTAAGTATAAACAACATTATTGATATCGACCAAAAACACTATTCGCTGGAAGATTATCAGGGCGATACACCTCGCTGGTGTCCGGGTTGTGGCGATAACGGAATTCTAACTGCGGCACAACGTATCTGTCGTGAAGAACAACTTCCACCTGAGAAAACAGTGTTTGTATCCGGGATTGGTTGCTCCAGTCGATTTCCACATTATATGAATACATATGGATTTCATGGCTTGCATGGTCGGGCCCTGCCAATTGCCCAGGGTATAAAAATACGGCGGCCAGATTTGCATGTATTTGTAAACATGGGTGATGGTGATTGCACAAGTATCGGAACAGCACATTGGATACACGCTATCCGTTATAACTTTAACATGACTGTTATGCTACATGACAATGGTATTTACGGGTTAACAAAAAAACAGGCCTCGCCAACATCTCCACTTGGTACAAAAAGTAATACCACTCCTGAAGGAACAGTATTAAATCCACTTAACCCAACAGTAACAACCCTTGGTGTGGAAAATGTTTCGTTTGTGGCCCAGGCAGTAGAATGGATACCTGAACTTCTTTATGATATTATCAGGCAAGCTTATCATCATAAAGGATTTGCTTTTGTACGCATTATGCAACGCTGCCCACATTATACTCCGGCAATGTTTGATCCATTAATGAGTACTCCCGAAAACCTTATGCTGCTAACACATGAAAATGGTATGCAGATTAGTGATCCTTTGAAAAAAGTATATAAAAATATCGTCACACACGATCCATCAGAAAAACTGCAGGCAAATTATTACGCAGAAAAGACAGATACATTACCTATTGGAATTTTATATAAAAATGAAAATCTGCCAACTTATGATGAATTAAGAGCTCCTGAAAGAACAGTTACAACACAAATGAAACAGGAAGCGCTTGATGTAGAGTTTGATAAGTTTGGAATTAATCCAAGAGATTGATGAGGAATCCAGAGTGAAAACTAAAGACCAAAAAGACCTTTCAAAAAAAAATATCTCAGATTCTGAAATTGATAGCAGCGATCTTTTAAACGAATTAGATAAAATCGCGAATCAATTTGAGGTAGAAGTAAATCAAGCTGCCACTGAGCAAACTACAAAACCTGCCAGCACAAAACTGCATTATGAAGAATCTAAAAAGAATGATTTGGGGCTGGACGATATTAAACACAATCATCTCAAATTTCACATTACAGGGCAATCTGAGAATACAAACAAACCTGATGTTACAAATTTGATCCCGGCATTAAGTGCTCCTTTTACCAATTTTGAGCAGTTTCACTATGATTTCCCGATGCTGATCAAAACCGGCTCTGAAAACAGCATACTTCCTTTAAAAGACTATTTGGAAAAACTGGTAATCGAAAGCGGGCTTAATAAAGACGAGAAAGAAAACTTGAGGCTTCTGTTTCTGAAATTGGAAATAATTTTAAAAACAAAGGCAAAAGAAAAAACCACTTTTGAGTTCAAACTAATCTGGGACATGGCTTTAAAAAACCTTATGCAAAACAAAAATTCGCATAAGCAAAAAAGTAATCCGGTTAAAGAATATTTAAAATCAGTTTCCGGTTCCATTGCCGACCAATGTGAAATTATTTCTTACAACAAAGGTGCAGAGCTGACATTGTTTAAAGTTGCCCGATTAAAGCAATGGCAAACTAAAATGGCGCCATTTGTCAATGAATTGGAAAGCCTTGTTCATGACTTGAAAAATATTATAAAAGTTTCCAAAAGATCTGCTGGTGAATCTTTTACCCCTAATGCTCTGGAAAGTACAATGGGGCAACCTGGCCAGGATGATCTTGATTTTAATTCACTTTCTGAAATTGTAACTAAATCTTTTGCAAACGATGCCCTGCCTCCACAGAGAATTGAACGTATTAAAGCAGTTATAAGCAAACTTAACCGCTGGTTCAAAATCATTTCTTCATCTGAGCAAAGTGAAAAGTTTTTAGATAAGCTTGTCGCAGATTCCACAGCTAAGGCACTAAAAATTTATCAACATCAAAAAGAAGAACTGATCAGCTTTTATAAAGCGATACGTATTGCAAAACTGGAAATTGAACATCGTTATGATGAAGGAAAGCATAATCCATTTTTTGATGGCTTTTCATCGCTTTTTTTATCTGAAGAAGACTGGTCTCATTTTCCACCAATAATCCTTTATTTTAAGGCAAGTGAAATAAAAAGTGCTGATAAAGCAGATTTGATTGACGTTCTCGCATCAAAAATGCCCATCAAAGTTTTAGTAACTGTAGACGATCTCTACAATAGCTCAACAGTTTTTGATGAATCATTTTACTCACCGGGCTGGTCTGCCGTGTTGGGTAAAATGGCTTTAAGTGTTAATACAACTTTTGTTCTGCAGTTTCCTTTATCACACATGGTTAAAGTGTTCGATGAAATTGAACAAGGACTTTCAGTTGACCGCCCTGCATTGTTTAGCGTTTTTGATGGATTTGACCAGGCTACTGAAAAAATATCTCCATTTCTTAGAAGCGCGGCAGCTTCAGAATCACGTGCTTTTCCACTTTTTTACTACAATCCAAAACAAGGCAATAGCTGGGCTGCACACTTTTCAATCGCCAAATCATCACAACACAAATCAGATTGGCCTGAAGCTGAAATTGAAATAATGGATGGTGATTCTGTTTTAAAAGAAAAACTGACTTTTAGCCTGGGTGATTTTTTGGCCGGTATTGAAAGATATAACAATCACTTTTTACCGATTCCGAGATCTGAATGGCATAGCGATTTGGTACCACTCACTGAGTACATTCATTTTGATTTTGAAAACACAAACAAAAGTATTCCCTACATTTTAATGTCCGGTGATGATGGATCTGTACAAAAAGTAATCGTCACAAAAACGATGTGCCGCCTTTGTGCAAATGCGCAAACCAGGTGGAACAGAATCCAGGAACTTAGCGGCATAAACAATTCACACGTTATTGAACAAGTTGAAAAAGAACGTGAAAAGCTTGCTTCTGAAATGCAGGAAAAACTAACAGAACAAGAAACCAAACATAAAAACGAAATGGAGCAATCATTAGAAGGATTAACTAATGACATAATCTCCAATATTGCGTCTGGCCTCCTTTCTGATGAAATGATAAGCATTGGTTCCGGAAATATCCCGGCAACCAGCCAGGCTTCGCCGGCACCAAAATCAATAAAAGAGCCAGAGGCAGATAAAGCTGTTGAGAAAGAGCCTGAAGCAGTAGCAACGGAAGAAGAAGAGGATGAAGATTTAAGTTTTAGCGATCCGTACATCGATACACCGTTGTGCACAAGCTGTAACGATTGTTGCAATGTAAACAGCCAAATGTTCGTTTACGACGAGAACAAGCAGGCTTTTATAAAAGATCCTAAAGCCGGAACATATAAAGATTTGGTTACCGCGGCAGAAAAATGCCCGGTGAAGATTATTCACCCTGGTAAACCATTAAACCCGGATGAACCGGGGCTTGAAGAATTAATTAAAGAAGCGGAAAAATATAATTAAAAAACTCGAGAGCGTAAAGCGTTGTGCGTTGGAAATTTAGAATCCCATGCTTTACGCACCTCGCAATTCGCCCCACGTTTTTAGAACAAAAAATATGAACCCACTCATTGCTATCGCCTTTATTGGCGGATTGAGTTTGATTTTGGCATTAATCCTGGCCATTGCAAATTCTAAGTTAAAAGTTTTTGAAGACCCACGCATTGGCAAAGTTGAAGAGATGCTTCCCGGAGCTAACTGTGGTGCATGCGGCCAACCCGGATGCCGTGCTTTTGCCGAGGATGTAATAGAGGGTAATAGCCAGCCCAGTGCCTGTACAGTTGGTGGGCCTGATACGGCGACAGGTGTCGCAAAATATCTCGGGATCGATCCGGGGTCGAGTATACGAAAAGTAGCCCGACTTTTATGTGCCGGTGGAACTGATGTGGCTGTGAAGTCAGCAGACTATGCAGGTTTTGAATCATGCCGTGGTGCAGCTGCTGTTTCCGGAGGACCAAAAGCCTGTACTTATGGCTGTATTGGTTTAGCTGATTGCGAAGTTGTTTGTGATTTTGACGCCATTCAAATGAGCCCGACCGGATTACCGTTTGTAAATGCAAGCAAATGTACAGCATGTGGTGACTGTGTTGATGTGTGTCCTAAAAACCTGTTTGAATTAATACCTATCAATCAACATTTACTAGTTCAGTGTAAATCTGCTTTAGAAGGTGATGAAATTCTGGAGATGTGCGAAGTTGCCTGTACAGCCTGTACAAGATGTGCTGCCGATGCACCCGAAGGATTGATTGAAATGAAAAACAATTTGCCGGTTATAAATCCAGAAAAAATAAAACTGGAAACAGATATTGCAACACTACGCTGCCCTACCGGCGCAATCACCTGGGTTGAAGAACAACAATTTTCTGCGAAAGAAGAGAAAATAGTCTAAGATTTATTTGATGATAAAATAAACATGATTAAAAGATAGACCATAAAAATAACGGATTAAAAATGTTTTTTAACAAGAAATCAAAAAAACAAGCGACACTTCCTTTCCCTGGCACAGCTCAGTTGATTGAGGGAAAAAGTTCCCTGGACAAAATATTAGCTGATTCAAATACAAAAAGTTTTAATAATGATGATTTTTCAGCAGCTGTTGGATATGCCATGGCCGGGAACAGAGCTGCAGCATTTATTGATGAGTTTAATCTGAACAGTTTTACATCCTACCTGGATAAGCCATTCTCTTTGGTCATATACTGCAATCAAAATAATTTATCCCAAAACAGCCATTTAAATTCTCTTGATAATTCATTTGTCCTTTTTCCAAAAAATGTGCAGGAATTATTAGATTATTCTCTTATTGCCAGAAAGATAAGTGAGCTGGCTCTCGTCCCAGGTGTTATTGTTTACGACTCAATCAATTTTACAACCGCATTGCAAACTGTTATTGCTCCGGATCTGAAATTAATTAGTTCGTTTTTAGGTAACGTAGACGATATAATTGACACGCCATCAGAATCGCAAAAAATTTTATTTGGCAAAAATCGATTGCGAACTCAGGCAATGGTGGACGTCAATAAACCTCTTGGAATTGGGGTTAATCATGATAGAGATGTAAATCTAAAATTATCTGCTGTAAAAGACTCTTATTTTAAAAATCACCTTTCAAAAATAATTAAGTTTGTTTTTACCGAATTTAAAGAACTTACAGGCCGCGTCTATTCAGGTATCAATTATTATGAAGTAGATGATTCGCAATATGTGATTGCTGCAAATGGGCCGATGGTAAATAAGCTTGTTGAATATGCAGATTGGTACCGCAAAAAACACTCAGTCAAATTAGGAATTATTGATTTATCCCTTGCAGGTCCTTTTAATGGCAGTCAATTATCCCACTATATAAAAAAGAAAAAAGGACTAACCGTTCTTTGCGATATTAAGCAACCCGTTTTTGAAAATTCTCTAACCGCTTCTATAAAGAACATGCTAAACAAGGCATGGGAAAATGGACGAAATAAAAATGATAATCTACCACACAAAGGTTATGCTGTTTTTAACTCTCCAAAAGATCAACCGCTAATCTTTGAAGGCTTTTATGATTCTACGTTGAATGAGATTGATGAAATCCACGCCATCGTTGAAAATATGATGCAAAATGAAAATGGTAGCAAACTTTTCTTCACCGGATTTGACGCAAGTATAGACCAGTCTCGCTTCCCTAAATTAGAGACGCTTCAACAAATCTTAAAAAAATCCTATCCTGAAATTGAGCAATTAGCCTTACCGGTAAAAAACATATCAACGGATGCACAGGCGGGAACATCGAGAAAAGCTTGTATTTTTGCATCTGTTTCACAGGATATAATTGATGTAGGAACTCCATTAGCAAAAGCATTTGAAAAAAGTGAACTCTACAATATTCAGACCAGTTTGAATGAACAGAAATCAGCCTTGATGCCGCTGCATGAGTTTACAATGCTCTATACTTCCTTAGAAAATGAGCCGCCCTTTTCTTTAAAAAATCCGGACATAATGCTTATGTCTGAACTTCAATTTAAAAATAATCTGAGCACTCTTGCTGAAAATGGCGCATTGGTAATTAATACCCACTTTTCTGATGAAAAATTATGGTTGGAACTTGGGGAAAAACACCGTAGGATTATTCGCGAAAAAAATCTGAGTTTGTTCACATTAAATACGGCAGAAATTGCCAAAGAAATTGACATTATTCCCGGCAGCATGGAACATCTCAAATTATGTGCTTTAATTGGCGCTTTGTATAAAGTGGATCCGTTATTAGGCAATTTGAAGTTTGGAGTGCACCTGAATAATTTTAAAAAGGTTCTCAAATCAGGCGAACTATTTGATTCTCAAATTTCAGAGAAAGTAAACGCCATCAAACGCGGATACAATTTTACCAGCCAAATTGAGTGGCAACAATTACCTGAGCTTAGCGGATTAAAAGCCCCGGAAACAGAAGCACCATGGACTGTAAAACAGGTTACTAAAAGCGATGGTAGCATTTTTGATTTGGCTCGCAGTTGGGACTCTGTAGGTTACCTTTTTAATAACAACCAACAAAACCACGCCTTAGCAGATCCTTTCCTGGCAAGTAATACTCTTCCTGCAAGAAGCAGCGCCTTTAGGGATATGTCGGAGATGAAAGAAAAGATTCCTGAGATTATCCCGGAAAAATGTACCGGATGTGGAATGTGCTGGTCACAATGCCCGGACTCAGCTCTACCTGTTCATGTTATGAATACAACAGATATAATCAGCACGGTTTTGACCAATGCAGCTTCAAATGGTACTAAACTAATTCAAATGCAACGCATGGCTGATAATTTGGCTAAACAGGCCTATAAGCTTTTTTCAACTGATGAAATGCGTAACTTTTTAACAACAAAAGATTTATTATCCGAGGCATTTAATCACTTGTCAAAAAAGATGGGATTAAAAGGCGAGGCGCTGGAAAAAGTTGAGGCTGAGTTTGAATTATTTCTTGCTGAGCTGAATGCAATGCCGCTTATAAAAACACATTCATTTTTTGATCAGGCCCATAATGACCAAAAAGGATCGGGGCAACTTCTCTCTATTGTTGTAAATGCCAATGCATGCAAGGGCTGTGGTTCGTGTGCCAATGTTTGCCCGGACAATGCAATAGAAATGCTTGATAACAATGCCGATATCCTTGCCTTATACCGTAAAAATTTCAGCTTTATGCAAACCATGCCCGATGTTACAACTGAAAAAATCGAAAAATTTATTTCGGCTGAAAACCAAAAATCTATTTTAAATAAACTTATAAACAAGCGCGCCTATTTTACTTTGCCCGGCGGTGATAATGCTTATCCCGGTAGTGGTGTTAAGGCGGCCGTACATTTAATGACGGCAACAATCGAATCCACAATGAACGCTCGTTTTGAATTATTTATTAACAAACTGGATCAACTTATCTCACAGCTGGAATCAAAAATCCAGGGAGATTTAATCAGCACAGTTCAAATAAATGAATTTGAAGATTTTGGACAAAGGCTGTCTGAATTAAATGAAAATGATATTACCGAAGAGACACTAATCGGCCTGACAAAATCAGATCAAACAAATAACAAGATTGATGCCCGGCAAATAAAAAAGTTAACCGGTTTTGTGCAAAAATTAACTGCCATTAAAAATGAGTACTCTTCTGCTTCTAACGGAAATGGCAGTGCCAGGATGAGCATGGTTGTAAATAGCGAAAGGCTGCTTGAGTGGAGCGCAGTTTATCCTTATAACCCTTTTTCACATCCGTGGCTAAATGCTTCCGGAAATAATTTGGCGACAACTGTTGAAGGGCTTTTTGAAGGTATAACAGAAAAACTGCAGCAAAGTTTTAAATTAATTCGCATTGCCGAACTTGAGTTAAATGACAAATATTCTCCGAGAGATCATGATGCATTTTTTAAATCATTTAGCTGGAATGATTTTTCAATTGAAGAACGCGAACTATGCCCACCGGCGATTTTATTGTTAGACCAGCAGGCACTTGAGCAGCAATCATTTAAATCAATCTCCAGCCTGCTTAATAGTGAAAAACCACTTTATATTTCGGTTATAAATAACATGGTTGGCTCCACATCAGAAATTGGCCATGAAATTGCGCTTTGGGCACTTAGCCAGCATAATAGTTTTGTTCTGCAAAGTACACCGGCAAATCCCGGACACCTTATGGATGGCATCACACAATTAATGTCATCCAATAAACCGGGCTTTATGCACCTGTACGCTTGTGAGCCTTATGTGCAAGGTATTGAAAAAGATCAGGCGTATACCCACGAACAACGTGCAATCAACTCAAGAGTCTTTCCACTTTTTAAATATAATCCATATTCATCGGATTATTTTATCGAGCGGTTTGATCTTTCCGGCAATCCCGATTTAGAGTTGGATTGGCAAAGCGAAGATAAAAATCGCAGCAAACAATCCATTACGATCGCCGAATGGGCAATCCATGAAAAATTTTATAAAGATGAATTTCACACGTTGGCAAAAAGGTCATGGAATGAAAAAATGGTTCCGCTTGAGGAATATCTTGAAATAGACAGTTCCGAGGCAAAAACATTTATTCCTTACATAAATATTACTGATTCGAAAAATGCATTACACCGGATTCAGGTTAGTAATAAAATTGCAAAAATGGCCAGGAAGCATCTCAATACCTGGAATTTACTTCAGGAACTTGCCGGTATCCGCGTTCATGATCGTGAATATCAACAGCAAAAATTTGATCAGAAATTAGAAGCTGAACTTAGCCGGCAAAAAACAAATCTTGAAGCAGAATACAATGCGCAAATTATGCAGGTTCAACAGGATCACTGGCAAACATATCATGGACGCCTGCGGGATAAATTAACGGCCATTTATAATTCAAATAAAGGTGAGGATACTGTTAGTAAAACCCTTGCTGAATATGCGAAGAGCGAGAAGCGTGAGGCGTGACACAATAAACCAGATCGTAGTTAAATAACTAAAAAAAGACTAATTAATTACAACAATTGTACAAATAATTTCATAAACAAGGGGATGCTTCGTTCCTCAGCATGACACTACAATTGATGTCTAAATATATGTTATCATTTTTATCAAATACACTAAAAACATTTCGTCATGGAATCCATCCCGGGGATTATAAAGACTTAACCCGGAATTTATCAATTGAACGTCTGCCCTTTTCAGAGGAACTGACAATTCCTCTTAGCCAACATTTAGGTGCGCCATCAAAGTGCATTGTAAAAGTAGGCGATGAAGTAAAGCGAGGACAGATTATCGCCAAACCTTCAGGATTTGTCTCAATTGGCCAGCATGCACCTATGAGCGGAACAGTTAAATCTATTGAGATGCGTCATCACCCAAATGGAAAAATGGTTGAATCTGTCATCATCAAAAAAGATCTCTTTTCCCCACAGACTTTTTACAACGAGCATGCCATGGATTGGGAAAATTTGTCGGCGGATGAATTGATTTCGCTGATCCAGCACGGTGGATTTGTTGGTCTTGGCGGGGCAGCATTTCCAACACATGTAAAACTGAAAACACCAGAGGGAAAAAATGCACGCTTCCTGATTGTGAACGGGGTTGAATGTGAACCATACCTTACCAGCGATCACCGTGTTATGCTGGAACAATCTGAAGATATTTTCCTGGGAATCCGCATTTTGCTAAAAATCCTGGGTGCTGAAAAATTTTATATTGGTATAGAAAATAACAAACAGGACGCCATTGATTTTCTTGGGGAAAATATTCCGGAAGATATGAATGGTGAAGTGGTTGCACTGCAGACAAAATATCCGCAAGGTGCTGAAAAGATGCTTATTGAAGCTGTGTTAAAACGGGAAGTTCCCAGCGGTAAATTACCGATTGATGTGGAAGTTGTTGTCCAAAATTCAGGAACAATTGCCGGGATTGGAATGATGTTTCGTTTTGGCCAACCACTTATCGAAAGGGTTGTGACTATTACCGGACCTGGAATTGAAAATCCTGCAAATCTGCTTGTGCCAATCGGAACACCGCTCACAGATGTTTTAGAGCATTGTGGTGGATTAAAGGAAAATACGCGTCAGGTTTTATTTGGTGGACCAATGATGGGTGCGCCGCAATCTGATCTGGATGTGCCAATACTAAAAGGGACTTCCGGAATTTTGTGCCTGACCGATGAAGAGGTCACCATAAAAGAAGAATTTCCGTGTATCCGTTGTTTGCGTTGTGTGGATGCTTGTCCTGTATATCTTAACCCAAGCCGATTAGGAGCTTTGGCCAAAACCCGTGAATATGAAGGCATGTTGGATTTTCACATAATGGACTGTGTAGAATGTGGTTCATGCTCATATGTATGCCCATCCAATATTCCATTGGTACAAAGATTTAGAGTATCGAAAGCATTGTTAAGAGAACAGCAGGCAAAACAAAAGAAAGCGGGTTAATAAAAGGAACAAACCCACCCCTTACCCCTCCAAGGAGGGGAATTGGTGCATTCTCATCATTGGAAAGATGTGAATTGAGAGAAATCAAACTTCCTCTCTCGGGAGGGGATTGAGGGGTGGGTAAGAGAATATTATATTAATAGAAGCTAACAGAAAATATGAAAACAGCACCAAAATTATTACTAACCTCTTCGCCTTTTTTAAAACAGCAGGAAGATACTCCGGCTGTTATGCGCCAGGTTATTTATGCTCTTATTCCTGCCCTTATAGCAGCTATATACTTTTTTGGTATTAGCGCCCTGTTGGTGATAGTGGCTTCAGTTTTCGGGGCGGTTGGCACAGAATGGGTATTTAACATTTCGACAAAGAAAAAGTTTAACAGCTTAAAAGATTATACAGCCTTGCTTACGGGTATTCTCCTTGCAATGACACTACCACCCGGAATTCCTCTGTGGATGGCTTTCCTTGGTGGTGTAGTTGCAATAGCTCTTGGCAAACTTATTTTTGGTGGAACCGGCTCAAATATATTTAATCCTGCATTGGTTGGTCGTGCTTTTCTTCAGTCATCATTTCCCGTCGCAATAACCACCTGGTCACCTTATGCTGATTTTAACAGCTTTATGATGTTTCGGGGTAATACGTTTACAATCCCCTTTGTTAAAGCTAATACAGATGCGGTTACAGCGGCTACACCATTGGCCCAAATGAAATTTGATGGTAAGTTAACTGAAACACAAAATCTCTTCTTTGGGTCATCAGCAGGATCGTTGGGTGAAACCACAGCTCTATTATTATTGCTCGGTGGAGTCTACTTAACAGTTCGTAACTATATTAACTGGCGAATCCCGACAGGCATTTTTATTGCGGTATTTCTATTTGCTTCAGGATTGCAATTAATTGATGCGGAAAAATTTGCATCACCCATGTTTCACTTATTTTCGGGCGGATTAATGCTTGGTGCTATTTTTATGGCCACAGATCCTGTTTCATCACCGATAACGCATAAAGGCTGCTGGATTTTTGGATTGGGAATTGGGTTTCTGGTAGTACTGATCCGTACATTTGGTGGTTTGCCGGAAGGTGTTATGTATGCAATTTTACTTATGAATAGTGTGACACCTCTCCTTAACAGTGTTACACAGCCGCGGATTTATGGTGCAGCTAAATAATTTATTATTGAAAGATTGTAGATTGAATAATGAAGATAAAAGAATACGCAGGGTGCTGAGTTAACTGTCATGCTGAGGCACGAAAGCATCCTAATGTTTAAAAAAAAGAAGTGCAAATAATACATTTTCCCAGTACACAGTATCAGAATACGGAGTTTTAGAAGTTGTCAAAAAAAGTTCAACCCAAAATTGAAGAAACCGAAAAGCCTGTCAGCAGTGTCAAAATGCTCTTTTCTATGGGAACGATTGGTTTGTTAGCAGGAATGCTGATCGTTTTTACTTTTACATATACGCTGCCCTATATAAAGGCCAATGAAGCCGCTTTTCTGGAAAAATCAATCTTTGATGTTGTACCGGGAGCTTTTACAAAAACTGTTGTTACCGTCGATGAAAATAATAAAATTATTCCAGTTGAAAAACCGGAAGAAACAGCTTTTAAACTTTACCCGTGTTATGATGAAGCAGATTCGCTGGTAGGAATTGCCATAGAAGCAAGAGAACAAGGTTTCCAGGATGTGATAAAAATTATTTATGGCTATTCACCAAAAAACGAAGCCATTGTAGGAATGAAAGTTCTTCAAAGTACAGAAACTCCGGGCCTGGGCGATAAAATTGAAACAGATAAAGACTTTATAGAAAACTTTGTAAAACTTGATGCCAGATTGAATGAAGATCGGACAAAGCTTATTGAGCCGATAAAAATGGTAAAAGCCGGAGAAAAAACAAAGCCGAGCGAGATAAGTGCAATAACCGGTGCGACTATTTCATCAAAAGCAATTGCAAAAATGATGGCCAGAAGCGCTGATTTGAATGTGCCTTTAATTTATAAAAATTTGAAAATATTGAAAAAACAGTAAACAAGAAATGTCATGCTGAGGAACGAAGCATCCACTGAAAAAAACAAAGATTCTTCGCTCCACTGCGTTTCACTCTGAATGACAATCGCTTCATTAATGGAGTTATAAGAAATGCCCGAAACAAAAAAAAATATGCCTTCAAATATGGAAACATTTGTAAAAGGTGTTTGGAAAGACAATCCTGTTTTTGTGATGCTGTTAGGGATGTGCCCTGTACTTGCTGTTACAAATTCCGTAATGAATGCACTGGTTATGGGCATCGCCACAACATTTGTGCTGCTACTTTCCAATATTCTTGTTTCATCTTTGCGTAACTTTATTCCAAAACAAGTAAGGATAGCAACCTATATCCTTATCATTGCTACATTTGTTACAGTGGCAGATTATGCAATAAAAGCCGTAAGCCTGGAAGTCCATAAAAGCCTCGGTGCTTTTATATCATTGATAGTTGTAAATTGTATGATTCTTGGCCGGGCTGAAGCATTTGCATCAAAAAGCACCATCGGCAAATCAATTCTCGATGCTCTCGGACAAGGGGCCGGTTTTACAATTGCTGTTTTGGCGCTTGGCATTGTAAGGGAAGTTTTAGGAAATGGTACATTTTTAGGGTTTTCATTATTTGGAGAAAACTTTCAACCTTTAGTAATAATGATTTTACCTGGTGGAGCTTTCTTTGTATTAGGTGCCTATTTACTTTTTTTCAATTGGTTAAAAGAACGGAAGGAAAAACAAGAAAAGGTAGACGGCACATTAGAGCAAGTTGCATAACTTTTAAGTAAACACTTATCAATTTGAGTTAGAAACATGGTAACAGAACAATACTGGTTTATATTTTTAAATGCGGCACTTATTAATAATTTTGTGCTTAGCTCCTTTTTAGGCATTTGCCCCTTCCTAGGGGTTTCCAATAAAGTAGAAACCGCATCCCGTATGGGCGCAGCTGTGGCATTTGTAATGTTTATCGCGTCGCTGGCGGCCTATGGCATTCATCACTTGTTGGTTTTAATTGATGCACAATTTTTACAGCTCATTTCTTATATTGTTGTCATTGCATCTACAGTGCAACTGGTAGAAATGATTATCAAAAAATTTAGCCCGGCATTGTTTAAGGCTCTAGGAATTTTTCTACCACTTATTACAACAAATTGTGCTATACTTGGCCTGGCCCTTTTCCAGACAAACAGAAGTTATGATTTTTTTCAATCTATCTCTTTTGCATTGGGTGCCGGTCTTGGATTTACGATAGCTCTGGTAATCATGGCAGGTATTCGCGAAGAACTGCAACTTTCCGAAGTTCCAAATGTTGTAAAGGGCGCTGCACTAACTTTAATGGTGGCAGGAATCTTATCAATGGCCTTTATGGGCTTTGCTGGTTTAGGAGGAAATTAATGTTATTTCAAATGTTAAAAGCGGCTTTTATAATTGCCTTTCTTATGATTGGCTGGGTTAGCCTGCAATATATTATCCGCAAGAAAAAAAATCTCTCTGTTGATTGTGACCTGTTAGAAGATAAAAGAGGTTGCATGGGTTGTACCGATGATAGCTGTAGCCATAAGCATGCATAGCAACCACATTTAAAAGCCATTCCTTAGCTACAAATACTTCTTAAAAAATAGCTTTTTTGAAGGAACATACCTCATTAAATTACGTCTAATATTCTTTAAAAAATACAATGATCATCTATCATCCATTAGGAAATAATAAAATAAAAGTAGACCTAAATAAACCGAGAATATATAGACCGAATTTTTTATAAGGAGAATAATGTCACAACTATCCGACCCTCTAAATTATAAGGATTCCCTAATTTTAATTGCTGAAGATAATGCCATTACGTTGCAGTTATTATGCCGATTTTTGGATAAAGAAGGTCTAAAGTATATAACATGTAATAATGGTTCCGCAGCCATTAATCTTGCAAATAAAAAATTACCCGATCTGATTTTACTTGACGTAACAATGCCGCAAATAGATGGATTCGATACTTGCCGAATATTAAAAGATAATACTGCCACAAAGAATATTCCGGTTATATTTTTATCCTCTAAAAGTGATTCTTTTAATAAGCTAAAAGGGTTTAGTGCCGGAGCCATCGACTTTATCACAAAACCATTCGAGAAGGTAGAAATAATGGTTCGTATAAAAACCCAATTAAAACTAAAAAAGGCTCTCGACAAACTTAGTGATTATTCCAATGAGCTGGAAAAAACCTTAAATGAAGAAACTGAAAAAGAAAGTTTTTTAAGTAAACATATTCATCAAAACTGAAAATCTATTTAGAAACAGCATTTTTTAAATCAAAAAATACCTGATCGGGAACTGAAAGGTTTCCACGCCCGATGCCAAGTTCCGTATCGGGTTTTATACTTCCATGAAAATCAGATCCACCGGAAATAAGCAAATTATTTCTCTTTGCAGCATTTAGAAGGTACGAGGTAAAGTTTCTTGTATGGGATGCATAATAAGCCTCAACACCATCGAGACCAATAGACTTTAATTCTTTTAAGAATGCTTCAGTATCTTTGTATGTTCTTTGTTTTAAACTAATCGGGTGTGCCAAAATTGCTAATCCTTTTGCTTTGTGGATTAGATCTATGGCAGTTTGTAATTTTAATTTCTTTTTAGGTACATAGCCCGGTCTGTCTTTTGACAAAAATTTATGAAACGCTTCCCAGACAGAGTCAACTACATTTTTGTCCATCAATAATTGGGCTACATGCGGCCGCCCTGCGCTTCCCTGGCCCACAATAACATCAAGTTCATTTTCCGATACATCCAGCCCATAATCCTGTAGTTTTTTTATGATTGTACCGGCACGGGTTTGACGCGCATTTCTCAAATCATTCAAAACTGATTTCAGTTCATCATTTTCAATTTCGAGGAACAAACCCAATAAATGTAAATGTGCTGTTCCGGGAAGTGCAATATCAATACTAAATTCTACTCCCGATACGAACTCTAATTTTAAACTCTGCGCATACTGCTGTGCAATATAATTTGCACCAATTTCATCATGGTCTGTCACGGCAAGGGCTGTCAGACTTTCATTTTCAGCTTTTTGTAGCAGGTCCTCAGGACTCATCGTCCCATCAGAAAAATAAGTATGTGTGTGTAGATCAACTGGCATCAGAGATATCCTAAATCTTTCAAACGCTGGTTTATTTCAGCCGGCATTGTATGCGGTCCATCGCTTTTATCTTTATTTTTGTTGAGATATTCTTCCAGAATATATTCAATTAATTCTTCCAGATTTTTAAAGCTGGTATTCTTTTGATATTCTTTCAGCCTATCTAAAATTTCATCGTTTATTTTACATTCCATTTTATGACTTTCAAAATCTACTTCTTCTCTTAAATTTAGCTTTAATTAATAGTTTTTAATTTATGAAAAGAATCAGACAAAAAAAAAGGCGGATTTAAAATCCGCCCAATTTAAAAGAACTATTTTTGTTATGCTTTTACGATTTTATCTCTGTTACTCAAAACCTCATTTGTGGCATTTCGAGTATCAACAATAAGGTTAGAATGCTCAACAATAAAATCCCACTCATATGCAGAGTGATCGGTTGAAATTAAAACACAATCGTATTTGCCAAGATTTTCCGGTGTAAGGTCAATACTTTTCTTCATGATATCATAATGACGCATATTCGGTAGTTCAGGTACATGAGGATCGTTATAATCAACATCAGCACCTTTTCCTAAAAGAATCTCCATCAATTTAAAAGATGGTGATTCGCGCGGATCATCTATATCTTTTTTGTATGCAGCTCCTAAAACAAGAACTTTTGATCCTTTTAAGCTTTTCCCATGGTCATTCAAAGCATCCATCACCTTGTTAACAACCCAGAAAGGCATATTTGTGTTAACTTCTCCAGCAAGCTCAATGAAACGGGTATTCATCTCATATTCACGCGCTTTCCAGGTAAGGTAAAATGGATCGATTGGAATACAATGTCCGCCAAGACCCGGTCCGGGATAAAACGCCATATAGCCGAAAGGTTTGGTTTTAGCAGCGTTTATTACTTCCCAAACATCAATTCCCATTTTATCAAATATCATTTTCATTTCATTTACAAGTGCAATATTTACACTTCGGAAGATGTTCTCAAGCAATTTTGTCGCTTCTGCTGCCTGGCTGCTGGAAACAGGAACAGTGCTCACAATTACCTGATTGTATAATGCCGCTGCCAATTGACGCGCATATTCTGTATTAGCGCCGACAACTTTAGGTATTGTGTGTGTATTAAAGTTTGGATTGTTAGGATCTTCTCTTTCAGGAGAAAATGCTACCCAGAAATCCGTATCCGCTTTTAAGCCCGACTCTTCAAGAATTGGTTTTAAAACTTCCTCTGTTGTGCCCGGATAGGTTGAACTTTCCAATACAATCAATTGTCCTTTACGAATATTGGGTGCTAAGTTTTTTGCAGTACCAATGATGTAGGACATATCTGGTTCACGGTGTTTTGTCAATGGCGTTGGCACAGCAATAAGGATACAATCTACTTCTTTTATGCGGCTAAAATCAGTAGTAGCTTCAAAAAGATTCGTGTCTCGCACAGCCTTTACTCTGTTTTCATCAATATGCTTTATATAGGATTTTCCATCATTAAGCATAACCACTTTGCGGTCATCAATATCAAAACCAATTGTTTTAATATCACGCTCAACAAACTCCATTAGTAGAGGCAGGCCTACATAACCCAAACCTACAACGCCAACTACAGCTTTTTTATCTTTAATATTGTTTAACAATTCCATGTTTTCCTCTTTTTAGTTATTTTTTTCCGGCCTACCAATTGAAAAATAATCAATTCCGTATTTCTTCATTCTTTTTGGATCATAAATATTACGCCCATCAAAAATGGCTGCTGAGCTCAAAGTTTCCTTTATTAAAAAGAAATCCGGCTCCCGGAATTCGTTCCATTCAGTCATAATAATCAATGCATCAGTTCCATCTAGTGCATCATAACGTTTCTTAAATAATTCCACACCTTTACCAAGGCGGTCTTCATATACGCGATTTGCTTCATTCATGGCTTCAGGATCGTGTGCATGAACTGTTGCGCCTGCCTCATTCAAAGCTTTAATCATTTCTGTTGCCGGGGCTTCGCGCATGTCATCAGTTTTAGGTTTAAATGCTAAACCCCACATGGCAAACTTTTTACCTTTAAGATCGCCGTTAAAATATTCTTTTATTTTATTAAACATTATTGTTTTTTGGCTGGCATTAACTTCTTCAACAGATTTTAAAATGTTTAAGTCTATTCCATTTTCACCTGCAGTTTTAATCAATGCTTTTACATCTTTTGGAAAACAAGAACCACCGTATCCTGTACCAGGAAATATAAAATATGGCCCGATACGCACATCGCTACCAATTCCTTTTCTAACCATTTCCACGTTTGCGCCCACCGTATCACACAAATTTGCTATTTCATTAATAAATGAGATTTTAGTAGCTAGCAATGCATTTGCGGCATACTTGGTCAATTCAGCACTTTTTTCATCCATCACAATAATCGGTTTACCTGTGCGGACAAATGGGGAATATAAATTACGCATAATTTCAGCAGCTTCTTCATTGCTTGTCCCGATAACTACTCGATCAGGCTTCATAAAGTCAGCAATTGCGGCGCCTTCTTTTAAAAACTCAGGATTTGAAACTACAGCAAAGTCAAGATCTGTATATTTAGAGATTTCTGCTGTAACCTTTTCAGCCGTTCCCACCGGAACCGTACTCTTGTCTACAACAACTTTAAAACCATTCATGTTTTGGCCAATACTTTTTGCAACAGCCAGAACATATTGTAAATCGGCAGAACCATCTTCATCAGGCGGAGTTCCGACCGCAATAAAAATTATTTGAGATGACTTAACAGCTGCCTCAATTTCTGTTGTAAAGCTAAGCCTTTCTTCACGCACATTGCGTTTTATCATTTCCTCAAGGCCAGGTTCATAAATAGGCACTTTACCTTTTTTTAAACCATCTATTTTTTCTTTATCAACATCTACACAAACAACTTCATTTCCAGTATCAGAAAAACAAGTGCCCGCCACAAGGCCGACATAACCTGTTCCAACAACCGCAACTTTCATTTAACACTCCTTGCATTTAACTTTTGATTTGATCTGTATTCGGATTCCTCAACCTTTAGTTGAGTCCATTTTGATTTTTTGTCAACTTTTTTATTTGATTTTTAATAAGCTCTTTTACGTCCTTTTTTACCCGGCCTTGAATAGTAATTATGATAGTAATAATAATAGTATGTTCCGTACATTCCACCTACTTCAACACCATTTAACAACGCTCCAAGGATGCGGGCATCAACATTTTCCATAAGCGATTTAGCCCGAACAACTGCATCATAATTTGTCTGTCCGGATTTCACGACCAAAAGAGTGCCATCTACTTTGGTACTTAAAATAGCAGCATCCGTCACAGCAATAATCGGAGGTGTATCAAAAACAACCAGGTCAAAATCACCTTTTAAGCGTTCAATAAGGTCTTCCATATTTTTTGATGAAATCAACTCGGAAGGATTTGGCGGTAATACACCACTTGGAATAATGTATAAATTATCCATAATGGATTTTTTTATCATCTTGTCATAACTAATGTCATTCATAAGATAATTTGTAATACCATCTTCTTTTTCCAATCCAAATATCGAATGCACAACTGGTCGTCTTAAATCTGCATCAATCAAAACAACGCGCTTACCCGATTGAGCCATTGCGATTGCCAGGTTTGCAGAAGTTGTAGACTTCCCTTCCTTTGGACCGGAGCTTGTAACAAGCATTGTGTGAACAGCTTTATCAATCTTACTAAATTGTAGATTTGTTCGCAGGGTTCTGTAAGCTTCAGAAACCGGTGATTTCGGATCAAGGTGTGTAATCAGTCTTGCTTCAATTCTCTTGCCTTCAATTGGGCCAAGTTTGCTCAATTTATGCTCAAGTTTTTCTTCCACTTTGCTCATTTCAATCTGTGGGATATTTGCAAGAACATTGTAACCCAAGGCTTCTAAATCTTCATGAGTCTTAATTGTATTATCAAAATATTCACGTAAAAATGTAATACCGATACCAAGGCCCAATCCTAACACCAATCCTAAAGCGAGGTTTAGTTTTTTCTTTGGCTTTGTAGGAAAAATTGGTTCAATGGCCTCATCTACAACGCGAACGTTTTTGCGTTGACCGGCTTCCTGGATTTTTGTTTCTTCCAGTTTTTTGGTCATCATTATATAAGTTTGTTCATCAACCAACCTTCTGCGTTCCAAACGGGCCAGTCCTAAAACTTTTACCGGAAGCGTTTCCAACTCAGAACTATATTCCGATACAACATCCTGAAGAATATTGATTTTTGCTGTATTAGATTTTATTTCTGCATCCAAAGTTATTAGAGAAGTAACAACATCCTGGGTTACCTGGTATGGATCTTTTACCAGGCTGGACGATGAGATTTTTTGGGCTTCCTCTTTTAACTGCTCTTTCAGGGCATTAATTTTATCATCATACTGGGCAACACCTCTTTGAAAAAATTGCTTGTTTACACCTTGAGCTTCCACTTCAACAGCAGTAGTATATTTTGTTTTTTCTGCAACCAGGGTGGCTAATTCTGTTTGTAAAGTGGTTATATAAGGAGTAGAAATATCAGCAATTTGAGTTTTAAATGTTTCGCGTCTGTCATCAAGCTGGCTTTCAAGCGAAGATTTCATCTCAAGATTTGCTTCAAGCAATACACGCGTTTGTTCCAGTTCTGCTTCCACCTCAGAAAGGCGGGTTACAAGTTCAGTCGTCTCTTCGTCCAGGCTGGCAACTTTTTCTTTTTCAAGATAGGCGCGCAAAGCCTCTTCTGAGTCTTTCAATTCATCCGATTTTCGACCTAACTGATCTTCAAGAAAATTTCGTAAGTCCCTTATTTCTCCCTGGTTAAATTCGCTGCTGGCTTCTTCATATTCACCAGCCAGAGTGTTTGTAACAAAAGCCGCCTCAAATGCACTTGGTGCCTGAATAGTAATTTCAATTATATCGGTATCTTTTTTGTTAATTACTTCCATTCGTTCACTGATTATCGCAACCATATCCCTCAAAGTTTTGTATTCACCTTCTTTATTGGGATGAAAAAGCGTCAGAGAGTCACGAACATTTGAAAGCTCCATTGTCTTAATAACACGTTCTGCTAAACTTCGACTTTTAATAATCTCAATCTGATTGGCAATGTGTGTATTTTGGTTACCAAAAGAATTGAAATCGAACAAAGCATTTCCCATGCCTTTATTGCTTTCAATAATTATTGTGGTAGATGATTCATAAACAGGGTTAGTAGTAAATGTGTAATAAACAGTTGCCGTAAATACAACGAGAAAAGAAAATAATATTAACCAGCGTCCGCGGTAAACAATGCGCAAATAATCTGTTAATGTAACATTTTGATTTTGTTGATCTTGAACTGGGTTTATCACCGGTGTTTCTCCTAAAAAATATTTCTTATTTTGGATTTCGGGTTAAAAAAAGAGGCTGACAATGTAAGCTTTTCGGTAAGATTTTAGATATTGTAAATTTTTTTTAGTTTTAAAGACGCTAAATTACTGTTTTTTTTGATTGTATCGTTTGTTTTCAGGAATTAATTCCATGTATATAAGATAAACGTGCTTTTTGTTTATTCAGCGAAAGCATTATATCAGGACTAGCGCATATCAACAACATTCATTTCATCACTTGCTTGCAAAACAAAAAAATCATCTTTTAAATCTTCATCGATCAGAATTTTAGAAATTTCATAAGTGCTTTTATTATCTGTTAAATCTGTAATTTCAATTCGGCGGATCAGCCATTCATCATCTTCCACCCAAATTTTCATGCTCTTTACAAAACCATGTACATTCTCGCGCGGATCGAGCTTAATTATAAAAACATCTTTGCCGTCTACTTCGGCTTCGCCCAGCAAAGTTGAATAATACTCTTTTGGATATTTGAATAACATATCACGCGGTAATAAAGCACCGGAATTTTTTCGAACATTATCAATAATAAATTGCTTAGAAATTGAATTGTAAGTCCAAACAGTTTTTCCATCAGTAGCAATCGATTGATCGTCAGACTCAAATCTGTATTTTACACCATCTTTAATATAGATTTTCCCAACAGTTTCGCTAACCGTTCCGGTTAATTTAAACGATTCGATTCTTTTAAATGTAGCCGATATATCTTCAATTTCATCATATCTTTCCTGGACATCTTCAATTATGTCTTCAACATCCTGTGCAAAAGAAAACTGCAATGCAGCAAAGATTAAAATAATATTTATAAGAAACTTCATATCTATCCTTTTTTTTGATCAGGTAATTTAAGGAGAAAAGAATTAAGAAACTTGCTCCAGAACACGTAACTCAGGATATGCTGCCAAGTTCCTGCAAAGTCATTAAAACTTCTCGTGGTTTCCCACCAATTGCAGCCCCAACAATGCCTTCTTCTTCCATCTGGTCAATTAAACGCGCTGCCCGGGAGTAGCCAATTTTTAGCCTGCGCTGCAGTAGAGAAATTGACCCCGACTGTGATTGAACAACTATTGCGCGCGCATCTTCATAAAGTGAATCGCGGTCATCACCCATGGCATCATCAAAAGAATCCCTGCGAGACTCGGTTGGTTGAGGTAAGCTGTAGTAAGGTAATTTTGGTTGTTTTTTTATGTGATTTATTATCTGCTCAACTTCTTCCGTAGCCACAAATGGATTTTGTAAACGAACAGCTTTAGCTGTACCAGTTAATTTAAAAAGTAAATCGCCATTACCTAAAAGTTGCTCTGCCCCATTTGCATCTAAAATGGTTCTGGAATCGACTTTTGTTGCAACCTGGTATGCCAATCTTGCCGGCAGGTTGGCCTTAATCAATCCGGTAATTACATCAACACTTGGCCGCTGTGTAGCAACAATCATGTGGATGCCCCCTGCTCTGGCCATTTGAGCCAAACGGGCAATCGGTAATTCCACATCCTTGGATGCAACCATCATCAAATCAGCAAGCTCATCAATCAAAACAACAATATAAGGCATTTGCTGGTGTTCAGTATTCTTATAGATTTTTGGACTGGCCAAGACTTTAGCATTATACTCGCGGATATTTCGAACAGATAGGGTATGCATTCTGTTCATGCGCCGTTCCATTTCCAGCACCATGGTATTAAGCATGCTAACAGCGTTATTTGGTTTGGTAATTACATCTTCATCAAGATCGGGGCGCCATAGCAAATAATGTTCTTTCATTTCGGCATATAATGAAAGCTCCAACTTTTTAGGATCGACCATCACAAATTTTACCTTGCCCGGATCAACCGAATAAAGAAGCGAACATATAATTGTATTAATCCCCACACTTTTACCGGCTCCGGTTGCCCCGGCAATTAACAGGTGAGGCATTTTAACCAAGTCCACCACAAATGATTCTCCATTAATTGCTTTCCCAACGGCAAGAGGTAATTCAAATTCTTTATGGCTAAATTTCTCGGATCTGATTAATGATTTAAGGTAAACTGTTTGCGGGTGTTTATTTGGAATCTCTATTCCAACAGCTGCTTTGCCCGGTATTGGTGCAATTATACGGATACCGCGTGCTTCCATGGCAAGGGCAAGATCATTTTCCAGATTAACTATTGAATTTACTTTTACTCCCGGTGCAGGCTGTAACTCGTACAAAGTGATAACCGGTCCTGCCGTTACGCGAACAACTTTTGCCTTTACACCATAATCCAATAATTTATATTCCAGCAATTCCGCATTGGATTTTAATTCTTCTTTTGTAATAGTTTTCCTGTCCGCAGGTGGGTTATTAAGCAAATCTATAGATGGAAATTTAAATCTCGCGATACTTTCTTTTACCAGATCATCATAATCAAGCTGTTCTTCCTGAACTGCTTCCTTCAATTCAAAATCCGTTTCAGATGATATTTCTTCTGTTTCTTCAGGCTCGAAGGAAGTTTGGCTATTATTCTCCTCCCCGTCTATACTACTAAATAAATCTTCCTGATTTGAAAAGAGCTCCGGCTCAACATGCGGAACAGGATCCTCAATTTCCAATTCTACAGGCGGCTCCGGTTTCTCCTCAATGGAAAACTCGGGTTCTTTACTTTCTTCAATTACTTTTTTCTTTTCTGCTTTCTTTAAAACACGGTTTTCTTTCCAGATCTTAAATCTGCTTGTTAAGGATTGTACCAATTCTGAAATAAATTGAGACACGGCTACAAATGAATCTTGAAAATATTTTACAATTGAACTTATGCCACTTCTCATGGAAACAAATAACATCAAAACTGTCATAAGTAAAAGCAGTAATGAGCTGCCAATTTTACCGAGATATAAAACAAAATTTGATGCAAGCCAACCACCAATCAAACCACTTGGGTAGTATTCAATGAGATTACCTTGTGTTTTCAATGCATCGGGGAAAGCTAAAAAGATTGAGACCAAAATAGACCAGGCAGAGAGTTTGACGATTATATGGCCATAGTCTAAGATTGGCTCATTTTTAAAAACTGAAATCCCTACCAGGAACATTAGAACCGGGAAAATTAAGGCCGCATATCCAAATGTCCATTGCATAAGGAAATGCGAAAATGCTGCACCAACCTGACCAAACCAGTTATGCGTTACCACCGGGTTATCAGCAATATTCATATTAACCGGATCATCCAGGTTAAACGAAACAATTGCCAAAAACATAAATATGGCAATCCCCATCAAAAGGAGCCCAAAAAGCTGAAAACCGATTGAATCTTTTTTATTTTTCTTCTTTTTCATACCTGCAATTTTCAATAAAGTGAGTGACGAAAATATAATTAAACTAAAAATCTTAAACAAATCGCTGCTGCAAAAGAAGCTTCGTGTGAAGTATCTAAGAGGATATCAAACTACAATATTATTTGAATTAAATTAATGGCCTTTTGCTGATCGATAAAAAAAGGACTGGTGGCAATTGTAATAAACTTCGCCTGCTCAATATATTCTTTGATTTTTTCAATTTTTAACTGTTCCGGGATATAGTTCATATCGGAACTGAAAACATCCATATCCAGATCCAGAACAATTTCATCCTCAAAAGATTTTTCGAAAGAAACACTGCTGTCAATAATTTCAACTGAATCGAATAATCCAATTTTTATTGCAGGCTGAATAAAGTTACCGACATTTAATTCATAGTTTGTATAATCAAATATTTTTTGAACATCTAAAAAATCATTTTTAGAAATCCATTTATCAGGCCCGCGCATATCCGTATGCTGATCCACATGCACGAGATTTTCACCAAAATCAATCAAACCTTTTTGTAAAGCATAAGCCCAAAAGAAAATGGCATGATTGTGATTATCAAAAATAAATATTTCAGTTTGGTTATGTAAAAAGTGAATAAAATTTTTAAGACCCGGATAATTTAGCTCTTTGCCATCAACAATTTCAGAAAAGGCAATCTGATCACCAATTTGTAGATCAGCATGAGTTCCCTTAATTAATGGTGGAACATGTATCTCTTTTTTCTTTCTTTTTTCAAAAGAGAATGCATTGTTTCCAACAGGGTTTGAAATTTTAAATCCGGGATAAAATCCCTCAGGGTTAAACATTTTATCCTAATCAAACAAACGGTGGTTTAATTATCTCGGCCTTAACCATTTTATTACGGACTTCTATTTCAATCTCAGTGCCGATTTTTGTAAAACCTTTTTTTACATAACCGAGACCAATTCCTTTTTCCAACATCGGGGAAACTGTACCGCTGGTTACAACTCCTAATTCTTCACCATCTTTAAAAATTTTATATCCTTTGCGCGGAAAACCGGGAGCATTTAATACAAAAGCGACAAGCCGCCTGTTTAATCCATCTTCCTTTACTTTGCGTAAAACATCCGATCCAATGAAATCGCCTTTATCCAGTTTTGTTATCCAGCCTAACCCAGCTTCTAAAGGATTTGTCGTTTGGTCAATATCGTTTCCGTAGAGACACATTTTCTTTTCCAGACGCAAAGAATCACGCGCAGCCAGACCAATGGGTTCAATATCAAACTTCTTACCGGCTTCAAAAACAGCATCCCAAACCTGTAGCGCATATTGGTTTTCAAAATAAAGTTCAAATCCCGGTTCCCCTGTATAACCTGTTCTTGAAATAAGCATTGGTGCATCAGCTAAAACACCCTCTTCGAACCAATAAAATTTAATGGCCGATAAATCTACTTTTGTAAGCTGTTGCAAAGTTTCTTCTGCTTTCTGTCCCTGAACTGCCAATTGGGTAATTTGCTCACTTGTGTCCGTAACAACGCATCCATCCAGTTTGTTTTTTAAAATCCATGCCAGGTCTTTTTCCTTATTGGCAGCATTTACAACAAGCAAAAATTTATCCTCATAGCGATAAACAAGAAGATCATCCACTATGCCGCCATCTTCGTAACACATTGCTGTATAATGCGCCTGGCCAATTTCCAACCCGGCAACATTGTTAACAGTAAGCCGCTCAATCATTGCCAGTGCGTTTTCTCCGGAAACTTCTATCTCGCCCATATGCGAAACATCAAAAACACCAACAGATTCGCGTACTTTCCTGTGTTCATCGCGGATGCCCTTGTATTGAATTGGCATTGAAAACCCGGCAAATTCCACCATTTTTGCACCATAGCTAATATGTTTATCATATAATGCAGTTTTTTTCATTTTTCATTTCTCCATCAATTTAAATATAATCTAATTATTTTACTAGAAGAACCAAAACTCAAACATGTTACTTAGCGGAACTTTATAAGAATAATAAAATCCCCATATCGGAGGTTCAGTATATTTCTTGTGATAAATTCCTCTGTCTATTAGCAATGAATCTTCCTTTTGTAAATATTTTGTATACATAGTGTCAATCCACATTGAATTTGAATCAGGCAGAAAAATCAAATATTCATTATCTAAGATAATCCTTGAATTATAGCTTAAACATCTTTTTTCTTCATAAGGTAATAAGCTTGCCCATGAATATGGCTGAGTATCACCAACGATTATTTTTGAATGAGATTTTTTTATGAAGCAATGACCTGTACTGTCATCATTTACAACTAATTTCCACTTTTCATTAGTATCGATTAAATGGTCGAAGGAATCCACACTCAACTCCCACGTTCCAAAAATATTGGTATTTGATCCTAGTGTTTTTTTTAAACCCTTTGCTCCATGATTATAGGTACTGTATAGAATAAGGTTTTTAGTTATTATTAGAATTATCAGTACAATAAAAATATTTGAAGCAGATTTTAAGATTTTACCCAATGAATTCCCTAATCATGCTCTATTATTAATATTCAATTTTTCAAAAGTATTAATACAGATCTTGACTACATACTTAATTCCTCAACTAAAAATTGCCCGGTATACGAGCCCTCAACTTTGGCAACTTGTTCCGGAGTTCCTTTGGCAACTATCTTTCCGCCGCCATCGCCACCTTCCGGACCAATGTCAATTACCCAGTCTGCGGTTTTTATTACATCAAGATTGTGTTCAATTACAACCACAGTATTACCCTTTTCCACCAGGCTGTTCAAAACACCAAGTAACATCCGGATATCTTCAAAATGTAATCCTGTTGTTGGTTCATCAAGTATATAAAATGTGCGGCCTGTCCCAACTTTTGATAGCTCAGTGGCCAGTTTTACCCGTTGGGCTTCCCCGCCAGAAAGTGTTGTTGCTGCCTGGCCAAGGTGGATATAACCAAGTCCAACTTCTGATAATGTTTTTAGCCTTCGCTTCACTGGCGGAATATTTTCCATAAATTCCAATGCCTGGTCAACCGTCATTTCCAAAACATCGGCAATGGTTTTGCTTTTGTATTTTATCTGCAAAGTTTCACGATTATAACGTCGTCCTTTACAATCTTCGCATTGCACATACACATCGGGTAAAAAATGCATTTCAATTTTCTTAACACCATCTCCCTCGCAGGCTTCGCATCGTCCGCCTTTAACGTTAAAGCTAAACCGTCCGGGTTTATAACCACGTATTTTAGATTCTGCCAACTGGCTGAACAAATCACGGATTGGCCCAAATAAGCCTGTATATGTTGCAGGATTTGAGCGCGGTGTCCGCCCAATGGGTGATTGGTCCAAATCAATTACTTTATCAACATTTTCCAGGCCGATAATTTTGCTATGCTGCAAAGGGTTTTTCTTAGACCCGTAAAAATGACGGCTTAATGCTGCGTAAAGCGTTTCATTTACTAAAGAGCTTTTACCGGAACCGGAAACGCCTGTCACACAAATAAATTTCCCTAATGGAAATTTTGCATTTACTCCTGTCAGATTATTTCCCAGGGCACCTTTTACTTCAATTGCCTTTCCATTGCCCTTTCGCCGGTTGGCAGGTATTTCAATATTTTCAATTCCCGCCAAAAATTTCCCAGTAAGGCTTTTCGATGATTTTTTAATTTTATCCGCATTTCCGGTTGCCACAATCTCACCACCATGCCTTCCCGCACGAGGACCTAAATCGATAATATGGTCTGCCGTTTCCATGGTTTCTTTGTCATGCTCAACAACCAGCACAGTATTACCTAAATCACGCAAATGCTGTAAAGTATGGATCAATTTTTGATTATCTCGCTGATGCAAACCAATACTCGGTTCATCCAAAATGTATAAAACACCAACCAGCTGCGATCCAATCTGCGTAGCCAA
The DNA here is from genome assembly GCA_013112635.1 of Calditrichota bacterium. Lineage (NCBI taxonomy): Bacteria > Pseudomonadati > Calditrichota > Calditrichota bacterium. Next base: position 93,791 of record JABFGF010000011.1, read on the forward strand.
ACGAATGCGCTGGGCTTCTCCACCGGAAAGTGTTCCTGATGCCCGGCTTAAACTTAGATATTCCAGCCCGACATTATTTAAAAACTGCAGCCGTTGCCGAACTTCCTTTAAGATTTGATGAGCAATTTCTTCATCCTGGCCTGACAGTTTTATATTTTCAAAAAATCGTGTGTTTTCTTTAATGGAAAGTACGGTTAAGTCAGAAATACTTTTATCATCGATTGTAACCGCAAGGGCTTCCGGTCTTAGGCGAGCACCATTACATTCCTCACAGGGAATATTATTCATAAACCCTTCAATCCACCGCCGGATGTGCATTGAGGAGGTTTGTTTGTAACGCCGTTTTAAGTTGTTGACAACGCCCTCATATTGGCTTTCCCATTCCACGTAGGCATTTTTACGTTTATAAATAAATTTTATTTTCTCATCGCCCAGTCCGTAAAGCAGAATTTCCTTTGATTTTTCAGGCAGCTTTTTCCAAGGGGTTTGCAGTGAAAAGTTAAATTGTTTCCCCAGAGTTTCAACCATTTCATAATTCCAGCCCTCATTGCGTGGAGTTAAAACTTTTATGGCGCCTTCACTAATTGACAAATTTTCATCCGGAACAATCAACCGTGGATCAAGCTCGGTTAAAACACCAAGCCCATCGCATTTAGGGCAAGCGCCAAATGGGCTGTTAAAGGAAAACATTCTTGGTTGCGGTTCTTCATAAGATTTTTGCGTGGCCGGGTCAAAATAGTTTTCGCTGAATAGAACATCCTCCCCACTATCAGCTTTATTAATAAACAAAATTCTATCAGATTGCTTCAAGGCCAGTTCAACAGATTCTGTCAGCCTTTTTAACATGGAAGGTTCCACCACCAGCCTGTCTATCACAAGGTCAATATCATGTTTTTTCTTTTTATCAAGATCGATATCATCATCCAGTGAATATAGATTTCCATCTACGCGTACACGGACAAACCCATCACGGCGAAACTGGCTGAATAGTTCTTTGTATTCACCTTTTCGTGCACGGACAACCGGTGCAATAATCTGGATGCGTGTTCCCTTTTCCCACTCCAAAATGGAATCACATATTTGCTGAACAGTTTGCTTTTCCAGCAGCTTTCCAGTAACCGGTGAGTGAAGTTTTCCGATGCGCGCAAAAAGCAGCCTGTAATAATCGTAAATTTCTGTAACGGTGCCCACGGTAGAACGGGGGTTACGCGATGTTGATTTTTGCTCAATTGAAACGGCCGGTGAAAGGCCATCGATATAGTCCACATCAGGCTTTTCCATTAAACCCAAAAATTGCCTCGCATATGCAGATAATGATTCTACATAGCGCCGTTGTCCTTCCGCATAAATTGTATCGAATGCAAGGCTGGATTTACCTGACCCTGAAAGCCCGGTAATAACAACCAGTTTATTTCGTGGTATCGTTACATTGATGTTTTTTAAATTGTGTTCGCGCGCACCTTTTACAGTTATTACATTTTTTATTGCCATAAATTACTTTCGCCTGCTAATAAATGTGTCTAAGAAACTGATAAATTTCTGAATTATTGAATCAATGGAGTATTGGAGCGATAGAAAATTTGATAATACTTCAATCTTCAAAATACAATCTGTCAATCAACAAATATATAAGATTCTAATTTAATATCTATTCATTTTTGAGCCAAATTAGAAAAAAAAAATAAAACAAAAAAAGTTAAAAAATAATTAATGCTTTTTATCACAACTGCCGAGTAAAGCGCGCCTTATAATTTACTCCATCTAAAAATAAGAGGAAAAATACCTATTCTTAAAAATTGATTCTCTTATTAACACACCTGAAAAAACAAACGGAATTGTCAACTAACAAAATGGAGACACTTATGCGTATATTTACTATTCTAATTTTCCTTTTATTTCTGGGTACACAAATTTTTGCATCTGGTGCATCACGCATCAAAAATAATGAGATTGTTGTAAAATTTAGTCCTGGCCAATTAGCTCAAATTGATATTCAACGTGCACTTAGTGAAGGGCTTACGGGAGTTGCTGCATTTGATGCCCTGCAAAGTACCTATAACATCGCCTCCTTAAAACAAAGATACCCATTTGCAAAGACCAAAGATATTTATGGCGAACCAATGAATTTACGTGGATGGTTTAAGGTTTATTTTAGCGATAGCGTTAATGTTGAAGAAGTTGTTCAGGCTTACAAACTTATTACCGGTGTTGAAAATGCCCAAACAATCGGAATTCACAGAATTGATGTTGTAACTCCAAATGACCCTAACTTTACAGGTGGAGATATGTGGTATTTGGATCAGGTAAGTGACCACGATGTGGATGCACCTGAAGCCTGGGATGTGGCTATGGGCAACACAAGTATTATTGTTGCGGATATGGATAGCGGCTTTCGTTATTACCACAAAGATCTTGGTGGTGCCAACGCTTCTTCTTCCAATCCTGAAAACTCCAGAGGAAATATGTGGACCAACAGCGGAGAAATGGGTGCACTTTCCACAAATGGAATTGATGATGATGGCAACGGCTACATAGACGATTGGATCGGCTGGGATTTTGTAACTGGCAATCCTAATAATTTTGATGTTGGCGATGACTATGATGTGGAAGATAATGATCCACGCGATCACAATGGCCATGGAACCCACACAGCCGGAACAATTGGAGCGATCACAAATAATGGATATGCTGTTTCATCCATTGCAGGTGGAAATGGCGAGACCAGCGGAGTTGGAAATGGTGTTAAAATTATGGGCTTACGCAATGGTTGGAATGATATCTTAAATCTTGGTTTTGTAGGAATGGATTTTTCTGCAAACGCTTTTATTTATGCCCGTGACAATGGGGCACATATTGCATCATGTAGTTGGGGTTCATCAAATACCGGTGGACTTGAAGATGCAATCAACTATTTTCTTTACGGGACAACAACCCCATCTGGCGGAGAGCCTCAACTTGGATTAATTTTTAAAGCCGCAGGAAATGATGATAACGAAGATTCCGATTATATGCTCGACAGAACCGATGTTATCGGGGTTGCGTCTACAGATCAAAATGATGTTAAGTCCGATTTTTCAACCTACGGAACTTTTGTGGATATTTCCGCGCCGGGAACAGATATCATGAGTACTTATCATGATAACAGTGATGCTGCCAATGATTATGTAGCCAGTGTAAGCGGCACCTCTATGGCAACACCATGTATGGCTTCCGTTGCCGCCCTCGTTTGGTCTCATAATAATGCGCTTACCCCTGGTGAAGTAGAGCAAATACTTTATGATACAGCTGATGATATTTCAGGTATTCCCGGTAATGCTGCATACGCAGGGAAATTAGGTGCAGGACGGGTGAATGCTTTTGCAGCAATTCAAGCTGCAGATCAAGCTCTACCTGTAGAATTAGCATCATTTTCAGCATCTGTTAATGACGGTAATGTTATTTTAAACTGGAATACTGCAAGCGAATTGGAAAACCTTGGTTTTGAGGTTTTGAGAAGCAAAAGAGAAAATGATGGTTATATAAAACTTGCTGACTTTGAAGACTCTGAAGAACTAAAAGGTTTGGGCACTTCTTCTTTTGGTAAAGATTATTCATTTATAGATTACACAGCTCTAGGTGAAAACACATATTGGTACAAGATTGTTGATGTTGATTTTAATGGAGTACCAACTGAGCATGGACCAATTTCCATCACAGTAAATTATAAAAAAGATATCGCGATTGAAAAAGGTGTTTTTCCAAAAGAGTTTAGCTTAAAGCAAAATTTCCCAAATCCTTTTAATCCTACTACAGTATTCAAACTGAACATTCCTAAGCTTCAAAATGAATCAACCCAATTATCCGTAAACATTTTTGATCTTTTAGGAAAGAAAGTTAAAACACTTTATGATGGGCAGATTGAAGCCGGAGTTTATACGTTTCAATGGAACGGTTTAGACCAATCAGGAAAAGCAATGCCTTCAGGTATGTATATCTACTCAGTTAATTCAGCTGAATTTTCACAAGCTAATAAAATGATTTTGATGAAATAAATATTACTTTCCGGTCTTCTCTTTTAATTTGAAGACCGGTTTTTTCGTCCCATTTTCCGGGCATTTCCTTTTTTATCAACCTTTTTTGGAGATATAATGCAGAAGCTAACAATACTTCTAATTCTTTTAATCGCGGGTTTAGGCCTTAGTCAGGAACACACAAATATCGAGCGTTTAAATCGTCTAAAAGAAAAATACCATCAACGCTACACAGAACAAAGAGCAATTGCAGAACAATGGGCTCTGGATAATGGCTACCCAATCCGCGAAGTTCATGATGATGGCACTATAATTGAAATTCAAAAAATCATAAATGGAAAGCCACTTTATCTTTCAACCGAAAATAGCGATGCAGCAGAAACAATCTCCACAGATGAAGTGTGGAGTGGCGGAAGCGCTGGCTTGAACCTCGATGGAACAGGAATCGCGATTGGCGAATGGGATGGCGGTTCTGTTTTGGGAACACACCAGGAATTAACCGGCCGGGTTACGCAGGAAGATTCACCATCCGGAACCAGTACGCACGCCACACACGTTGCCGGAACAATGATTGCGTCAGGTGTTGATGCAGCCGCCCAAGGCATGGCAGAAGGGGCAACATTAAGAGCCTGGGATTATACGGACGACACATCAGAAATGGCAGGAGCTGCTTCTTCCTTGCTCATGTCAAACCATTCATACGGATTTCTTACCGGCTGGTACCTACAATTTGGAATTTTCTGGACTTGGGCTGGTGATGATGGTATTGACTCCAATGAAGATTGGAAGTTTGGTTATTATACAGCCGACACTCAAGAACATGATCAAATTGCTTATGACGCACCTTATTACCTCATTTGCAAATCTTCCGGAAATGACCGTGGACAAGGTCCAACCAGCGGCGCTTATCCGCAAGATGGTTCACCGGATGGTTATGATACGTGCGGACCCGTTAAAGTAGCGAAAAATATTTTAACCGTTGGCGCAGTAGAAGATATTCCTGGAGGATGGACCCAAACCTCGGACGTTGTGATGTCTAGTTTTAGTAGTTGGGGGCCAGCGGATGATGGCCGGATTAAACCCGATGTTGTAGGTAATGGCGTTGGTCTTTATTCTTCAAGTGATGCTGGAAATACTGACTATACCACATACAGCGGGACATCAATGGCTACACCAAATGTAACTGGCTCACTTGCCTTGCTTGCACAGCATTACCAAGCCCTAAGTAGTGGTTCGAATATGCGCTCAGCAACACTAAAAGCATTGGCAATCCATACTGCAGATGAAGCTGGAAATACAGGCCCAGATTATACCTATGGATGGGGACTGGTAAATGTTAAAAGTGCAGCTGAACTTATCAGCGAAGTTTTTGTTGATCAGACAAACCACACGATGCAGGAACAAACTTTAAATAATAGTGGGACCTATTCTATTCAGGTCACTTCTAGCGGTGCTCCATTGAAGGTAACAATAGTTTGGACCGATGTACCCGGAACACCTGTTACTCCAGTTACACAAGCGGATCCAACTGATTTGATGCTGGTTAATGATTTAGACTTAAGGATAACCGGAAACAGTACAACATATAATCCCTGGATTCTTGATCCAACAAACCCATCAAACGCAGCAACAACCGGAGATAATTTCCGTGATAATGTTGAGCAAGTTTATATTGCCAGCCCGGTTGCCGGAACATATACAATTACAGTAAACCATAAAGGTACTCTTTCATCTGGTTCTCAAGCTTTTTCACTTATAATGAGTGGAGCTCATTTTTCTGATAACTCTTTGCCTGTTGAATTATCAAGTTTTGCTGCTACTCAAATTGAAACCGGAATTAAACTTTCATGGAGCACTGAAAGTGAAAACAAGAATATGGGCTTTGAAATATACAAAGCAGAAGAAGATGGAGAATTTGAGCTGATTGCTGATTATAATACCAACCCGCAACTTAGAGGTGCTGGAAATTCTTCAACTAAAAATGACTATAAGTTTATTGATTCAGATATTAATCTTGGAAAAATTTATCGTTATAAACTAGCCGATATGGATTACTCTGGTAGAAGAACTTTTCATGATGCGATTTCGATTTTGGCCAGCAAAACAAAATTTGGTTTAAATAAGAATGAACTCCTTGCGGATGAATATATTCTGTTAGATAACTATCCAAATCCTTTTAACCCGGCGACAACATTGTCCTTTAATATTCCAAATCAGGAAAAGGTTAATTTGTCAATCTACAATGCCCTGGGGCAGCTTGTGACAACTCTTGTAAACAAAGAGTTAAGCC
>JABFGF010000012.1 GCA_013112635.1 Calditrichota bacterium
TTTTTCAGGTATTCTTTTTTAGAATGACCACTCATAATTTTAGACTCCAGTTTTGGGTTACATAAATTATGAGTCAACGACTACTTTTTGAAATGGCCAGGGTTACATTTAATTTGATTCAAGTCGCATTTAAGCCATTTAAAAATTTTATTTGCTTTCATAATCCCTGTGCAATATATTGTCGCCAAGTTATTACAATGTAACAGGAGAGCGACACATGAAAAATCCAATTCCGGAAATATCCAAATCTGAATACGACATTCTGCGTATCCTTTGGCGCCAGGGTGAACAATCTATCCGGGAAGTGCATGACCAAATGCCCCAAAACTACACATGGGCTTACTCCACAACAAAAACAACCATGGATCGGATGAACAAAAAAGGACTCCTGAATAGAAAAGAATTTCATGGTGTATTTTTATATGAACCTTTATTGAGCCGTCCGCAAGGCCTGTTTCGCTGGGTTCAGTTTATGGCCGATCGCGTGCTGGAAATGAGCTATGGCGAAGTTGTTTCATTGTTTGCGCAGAATAAAAAACTATCCACTGAGGAAATTGAAGAGTTGCGTTCCTTGCTTGATGGGGAGAAATAAATGATTACTGTTCTTGATAACTCAATAATTTCATTTCTTTTTATAAATTCAATTTTTTCATTAATAATTTTTCTTCTGGTATGGCCGTTACAGCATTTTTTATTTAAGAAAAATTTTAAATTACGATACGCGCTTTTGGCTTTAGTTTTGCTTCGATTGTTTTTGCCAACTGAGATTATTCCCGGATTTAACTCACTTGGCTGGCTTTTATCATCTTTTGAAGTAGAACCAAATATGACCGGTTTCTCTATTGAGGAGCCGGCAATGTTAACAGGAGATAGTGGTTCAATTGTCCGGGAAAACCTTAGTTCAAATTCGGGATATAATCTAAAAACTATTTTTGTTACGAGTTGGTTTGTAGGCTCGGGTCTTTTTTTTATAATATTTTGCCTGCTTAGATTAAGGTATAAAAAATATATTTCCGGGGCTGAGATAAACTCTAAACATACAATTCTTTCTTACCAGAAAAATTGGAAAAGATATTTCAATATTTCACGTTCTGTTAAAATTCGTCTTACCAATAAAACTACAATTCCATTTACGATTGGTGTTTTCCGACCTCAAATAATTATTCCTGAAAGCATTTTTAAAAATGGCCCATCGGTTCAATTGGAATCTGTAATTGCACATGAAATGGCGCACATTAAAAGATGGGATGACCTGCATATTATAATTTTAGCATTCATACAGGCTGTTTATTTTTTCAATCCACTCGTGTGGTTTTTAGTAAAAGAACTTAATCAGTTACGCGAATTGGAATGTGACCGTCTGGTATTGCAAAAAGGGAACATATCGCACCAAAAGTATGGACTATCTTTATTAAAAACAGTAAGTAAACAACCAAATGCAGTGTTGTTGTTTATCCTTGCAATGTCCGATAAAAAATCAAAAATAAAAACCCGTTTAACTGCAATAAAAGGAGATTTGTTAATGAATAAGAAACTAAACTTTACCAGCTATTTTGTACTTTTTGTAATTACAGCAATTTCAATATCAATGAGTAATCCACAGGAAAAGCCAATCCACGAAAAAGTTACTGTAGAAAAATTTGCCAGCTCGATAATGGTAAAACCTTTAGATTTTCAATCACCTTTGAAAAATTTTAAAATTACGTCAAACTATGGAGAGCAACGTCATCCAATCACAAAAAAAGAAAGACACCATGATGGGATTGATTTGAAAGCACCTGCAAAAACTGAAATCTTTGCTGCTGAAGAAGGCCAGGTTGTAGAGGCAGGGCGTCGCGGGGCATATGGAAAAAGAGTTTCTATTTTGCACAAGGATGGATTAAAAACCATGTATGCTCATTTAAATAAATATTTTGTTAAAAAAGGTCAAATAGTCAAAAAAGGGGATGTGATTGGTTTGGTTGGTAACACAGGTGTGTCCACGGGGCCTCATTTGCATTTCGAAATTCGTGAAGATGGAAAACCGGTAAATCCAAAAGATTATATTAAATTCTGAAAAATTAAAATGCCGTCATTTTTTTTGTTTCAAAATCCATTTTCTTAAAACTCAAGGTTAATTGGATTCCGAAATAAATTCGGAATGAAATCTTTAAAATAGATTCCATCCCATGCGGGATGGAATCTGTATAATAAAATTTTACATCACTTTGTTTAAATGCTTCTCTAAGGTTTTCTTTAAATTTTCCCCTCGTAATTCACTTCCTGTAGCAATAATAATACCCTCGCTGTTTACAAGAATAGGCTTAGGAATTCCTATAACTTCAAATCTTTTGCTTAATTCGTTTTCAAAACCTTTTTCTACAAAAGTATGCAACCAAGGCATTGGCCAGGTACCTTTTCTGTATTTATCAACTGTTGTAAGTTTTGGGTCAAATGAAAGACTGAGGATTTCAAACTTATCGCTTTTAAACTCCTTATATACTGCATGAAGATTTGGCATTTCTACGCGGCATGGACTACACCAAACAGCCCAGAAATCAATCAAATAATATTTCCCAAGCATAGACTCTCTGGAAACCCGTTCTTCACTATGGATAAGCTGCACATCAAAATCTGGTACTTGTTTGCCCTTCATAATGGCTTTACTCGGATCAAGCTCACCAAGATACCAACGTAATTCGCCTTTAAGTTCGGGATAGCCTTGAACCAGTTTATCATAAACATTTGCCATCAATTTCAAATTGTCATTTTCTTTTGCTTCCATACCTTGTTTAACCAAAATTCTTGCCTGAACACTTTTAGAAGGAATTTTGTTAAAACTTTCTGCAATCATTTTATTGGCTTTTTCTTTGCCATACGCTTCACTATAAATATTTGTTAAAGAGTTAGAATTAAGACTCCAAAGAGGATCCGTAATTGACAATAGTTCAACTGCAATTTTGGGGTCAGCATCTTTATATTTGGCGTTGATAATTTTAACATATTTTGTAGCGCTATAGCGTGCGATAAGTTTATTATCCTGGTTCATTTGTTTTTCCAGATAAACGGCTAATGGGGCAAAATCAAACTTAAAACCATCAAGACTTTTGTGCTTGGAATTATATGTTCTGCGTGCACTGTAATACTTATCCAACCCGGCATTTGCTTTTTTATCGATTGCAGCAATCTGGTTCAATTCATCATTGTTTTTATAAACAACTTTTGGAACGTCTTTTGAGTTAGAGCGGAAAACTTTTGCAGGATCAAAAACGATTGTGGCTGAACCATTTACTGTTTTTACAATAGATTTATAGTCGCCACCACCGTCATATTCAAATAAATTATTCATGTTGCCATTTACACTGTGGCCATCGTTATCCACATCAATAAGTTGATACGCCACTTTTTCTGCATCACTTTTAAGGCTGTAAATAAAAGTCCCGTCATCCGTTTTTTTCATATCCTCAGCACTTCGGAAACTGAATTTGTTCCAATCCCCAATTATTTTTACATCTTCAAATGTTTTTTTGTAATTATTGGCTTTAAGCTGGATAGTCACATCAACTGTAATTTCTTTTTCATCAGTTACAAGGGGTACTGTTAAGGCTTTATGATCTACTGCAGTCAGATAAAGCATATAATATTTTCCACTTTCAACCTGTAGTGAAAAATTACCGGATTTATCAGCATGTGTGCTTTTAAGTGGTTTACTGGTACTTCCGCCAAACTCAACGATATGAGCATCGGCAAATTTTGGTGCTTTACCTTCGGCATTTTTTATCTGGCCGTTTATTGTAATTCCGGCAAAGCTAAATTGCAGTAAAGCTGCAAATATTAGGATAATTTTGAACATGTTCCTCTCCATTTATAGGTGTAATTATTTAACAGTGAAATATACGATATGAAAAGCTGATTGCCAAACTCTGAATGCTCTTTTAAACAATAAAAAAAGACTCCCGGATAGGAACCAATAGGCCTTCTGAGAGTCTTTTGAAAATCCGGTGAATTTTGGGTTGGGGGAAAAACTTTGAGCCGTTCACCGGATACTTGTAGTACCATATTTATCGGTTTTATTTTCATTAAATTGAGAACAGATATTGAAATTTCATAAAAAATTGTCGTGATGTTGTTGTCCAGTTTGGAGAGGCCAAAAATGAGCTATTATTATAATTTACTTTGTCTGCACTCATTCCTAAATAAAATATGGTAAATGGATTAACTTTATAACTCAACAAGGGCTCAATATCCAGAACATCGTTAAACTGGTTATATTGCAAAACCATTCGCAGAAATAGTTCACGCGTAAATTGATAGTTTGCCCGAACTCTATAAATGGATCCTGCAAAAGAAAATTTTTCATCTGTCTTGCGGATCAATTCTGCATAAGTGTATTCCGGCTGGATGATAAAATTGTCAAGTGGTTTAATAGTACCCCAGGCCTCAAATACCTGTGTTCCATGACCCTTAACCAGGTTACTTCTATCGATATAATTACCTCTTCTAACAAAAAAGCCAAGAGACACCATTTCAGAAAAGCGGGAATTTGTCCAGAAATAGACTCTGTTAATCGCATTAAATTCCTTTTTAGAAAAACGCTCATTGTTAATCTGCCAACCAAACTCGACGTTTGTCTGACCTTCGAGGTTCATAAATATTGCCGGCGCAATCCATTCATCTTTAACAGTTCCGGTATAATTCCAGTGGCGGGCTGTATTAATCCTTGGCTGAATCCTTTTAAAAACGGGATTGTCATCAAAATAAAAAGTATATCCTGTTTGCAAAGATACAAGACGATTATTATTTTGAGTAACCAAACCATTCCCCGTTCGAAAAGTGGGAGAAGTTTGCCTGAAATCTACATCAAAGCGCCAATGCCGCCCATCTCTTTCTACACTGGCATAAATTGAATTTCCATTGATCGTTTCACCGTCAAACCCGGCATTATGTTTTCCGTTTGAGAAAGTAATATCATTAAAAGATGATGTTAAAGATGTATCATTTGGTTCTTTATTTGTGCTGCCAACAGCCTGGAACTCAATTTGATAATTACTAAAAAAGCGATAGAGTGCATCTATACTATAGTTTGTAACCGAGCCTCCTTCGTCTAACCGCCGATCAGAAATCAATGCACCAATAAAATTATTTTCACCATATTCTTGTTTAAATCTTAAAATATTTGAAACACTTTTTTCCATTGCCACAAAACGGCTTCTTTCTTCGAATGGCAGAAAAACCGGGGTTTTTTCATCAGCCGCTCCCAGATAGGCCAAAGTAGTTTTATCCCAACGTCCGATAATTTTTGCAGCAACTATCGGATTGTTGATGGAGCGCGTGTAAACAATCCGTTGCCAACTTTGGAATAAATCAGAACCCTCCTGAAAAAATGGTCGTCTTTCCGGGAACGAAAGTGCAAATGTATTATTTACATCAATTTGCGAAGCGTCCGATTCTACCTGGCTGAAATCTGGATTCACACTTCCTTCCACAGTTAAGCTGGGTGTGGCCGCCCATTTAAAACTTAAACCTACTTCCCCTTTTAAGTCTTTATTTTTAAATGCTGATCCGGGATTGTCAAAATTTGACAACTGTCCGCTTTGATTGGCAATAACTGCCGGTAACAGCTCAAAAGAACTTGCCGGCACAATATTTTCAACGCCTTTTACTTCACCATATTGGCATAAAAAACAAGGATCATCGCGATCGATTTTTGTCCAGGAATAATTGTAGCGGTTTTCACGTGGGTGGTTACGCCAAAAATTTATACGCCAGTTTTGGACATCATTATCAGGGAAGCGCATACTGCTGAAAGGAATTGCCATTTCAACCTGAAAGCCTTTATCTGTTATCTTTCCTGCTGAAGAAAAAATCATATCAAACCGGTCATCCTCACCACCGGATTCTGAAAAACGTGTATCACCTTGTACGCCAAAAGCATTTGAAAAAACAAAATAAGCCCAGTTTGAATTTCCATAAGTATCAATCAGGACGCCAACATAATCATCATTCCATATTTCATCACGGTCGCGTAAAGAAGCACGTACTTTATCCGGATCATCTTCACAAATAAAAGCCACATATAAAAACTCCTGATCATAAGCAATCCGGACTTTTGTGCCGACCTGAGGTTTTACCATGTCTCCGGGTTGGGTTTCAACAAAGTTTTCTGCAATAGCAGCTTCTGTCCAAAGGCTTTCATCCAGCTCGCCGTCAATTTCCATTTGATCTGTTAAAAATGGTATTTTCAATTCCGGGTTAATATTTGGTGTAAAAGTTTGAAGGTCAGGCGTTTCTCCGGCCATCATGGGTAAAGAATTTAAAATAAAAAAAGTAAAAGATAAGATTAGTATCTTTTTATGCATAATATCTCCCGGAAAACTAGTTTTTGAGGAATGATAAAATAATTACGCGGTCAATAATAAAAATGTTACAATGAAATTTAAAATGGCCGCTTCTTTGCCGATTAGAGATATGCCCGATTTATTTCTTAAAAATCTAAAATTGTATATATTAAACCGTCTTTTACATTCATGAAGGAGGAAAAATGCGTTTGATTTCTTTTGTCTTATTAATCCTGTTCTCAATATCCTTATATGCAGGCGAAACTAAAACACCTATGCCACAACCGGAAGAACAGTCCGGCGGTTTTGATATTACAATGGGGCTTTCGGCTGGCGCTGCTGTTTTGGATGGTGAAGTGTATAATCAGATTGGTATTCGTCCTTTAATAACAATGGGTAAGCTTGGAATCGCTCTTGATTTAAGCCTCTATCTTGATGCTGATGGAAATATTCGCAAAGAAAATTGGGATGAAGCCAGCGACTTTTTTGAAAAGTTATATTTTGTGCGTTGGGCCAGACCGGGTGATCCGTTTTATGTAAAGGCAGGGGCCATAGACAACTATACACTAGGATATGGTTTGCTGATGAACCATTATTCTAACGCTATTGAATACCCAAGTGTGATCCGCACTGGGATGGAAATTGGACTTCAGGGCGACCGTCTTGGTTTTCAGGGTATGGTAAATAATTTTTCTGAAACATTTGATGGCGGCGGTGTTGTAGCCGGGCGATTAAGTTTTAAAGTGATTGGTGATTTGGAACTTGGCGTTAGTGCAGTGGCCGATATTAATCAATTTAAAGGTTTAAAAGACCGCGATGGTGACGGCGTGCCGGATTTTGTTGATGACTTTCCAAATAAGAAAAAATACAGTATTGATACAGATGGTGATGGTGTTCCTGATGGAATTGATCCGGACCAGGATGGTGATGGTTATACCGATAATTCTCAGGATCCGCTTATTGCCAATAACGATCCTGATGGTGTCGAATTAAAAGGTGATCCTTTAAACATCAAAAATGCAAAGGACAAAGATCAATTGGCATTTGCCGCTGATATTGCTTATCCGGTTGTAAAGCAAAAATACTTAAACTTAACAGTCTATTCTCAATTTGCTCAATTTATGAATGATGGCGGTTGGGGAGCCAGTGCACCTGGTGTTCGTGCAAAGTTTGCTTTTATTAATGCTTTTGCTGAGTATCGCATTTTTGATGAAAAATTTCTCCCTGAATACTTTAATACAACTTACGAGCTGGAGCGTGTAACTCAGTTTGGCGATAGCGTTTTAACCAAGCGTCAAAAACTGCAATTAATAAATGAGAAACTCCAAGGCTATGTTATTGGTGCAGATTTTAATATTGCGGATTTTATTGTATTTGGCGCCGAATATCAGAATATGTCTAAAAATAAAGTGGAATTAAAAACCTTTCGTGCCAACCTGGATTTAAATTCAGATTTGATTCCAAAAATTAAAACTGCCGGTGCATACTTTTACCAAAACAATACTGGCCTGAAAAAACTATTTGATAAAACCGAAGGCACAATAATCGGTTACAAATTTGGTTACGATATTGGTGGTGGTGCAGCACTCGTTTTTGATTTCCGTCAGACATTCCGCGATAAAGATGGCAATGGAATTATTAAAGGCAGTGATGAAACAATCAAAAGTACATTGATCCAAACAGTTTTTACTTTCTAAAAATTAAAAATAATGCGGAGATTATCTCCGCATTTTCTTTCTTTTATCTCCACTTTTTTATCATCTTTAAAACAGTTAAGCCGAAACTCAATTCAGCTAAAATAGTATCCTTTCTGCACACTAAATATTTTTTTTAAGAATTGATCACCGACAAAGCCATTGCCGATGTTATTAAATTAAGTTTTCCGGCGTTGGCACAAATTTTGACATTATAAAATATCTTTAACCAAAGAAACAGGAGGAATCATGCAACGTTCTATTTTTTCATTTTTTCTAATAATAATCTGGATGGGTTTCTACTCATGCAGCGAAACCAGCACCACAGACGACAAAGTAGAATTAGAAGTATCAGAAGAGGTTCAGGACCAAGTAGCGTTTGGATACCAGGTAAACCAAATTGCAGGCACGGGTGATGAAATTGGTAGCCTGACAAATCCCCAGGAAGTTGATGAAGTCGAAGTTGATTTTCCAACCGGGGCTGTAACATTTTTAAAAGAGAGAGCTAATAATTTAACAAGAGAAGCCAAAGCTAAATTTGCCAAAATGCCAAAACTGTTTAAAACCAATGGTGAAACTTTAATTGGAAGTTTTGGTGATACAATAGGAACAAAAATTATTATTGCAAGCCTGTTTTTTGACGCTGACTCAGGGTTTTCCCGTTATCAGGTTGTTACAACCGATTCTGATCCGGACAAACGTGTGCAATATGACTCAACATCTATTATAATTGATATTAATGAACTAAATATTGAAATAGATGACCGTTTTAAAAGTTTATATAATTTAAGAAGATTTGCCCCTGTTTTTATTGTACAATCGATTGCTTCAGAAATGGTTGCAACAGATTGGGATGTAGAGGGTGAAGTAACAGGGTTTACAGCAACCACTACTTCAGAGTACAATGAAAACCGCAATCTTCAAAAGGTTATATCAGAAATTACTTTGCACCCGGATGGCAGTGGCGATATCCAGGAAACCTATTATTTTAAAGATGGCGAGACAAAAGTTAATTCCGTTTCATTTAACAATAATGGAACAGGAACGTTTTCCCGGACCTTTAAAAATGGAACAACGATAACCGGCTCTTTCGATAACGTGGAAGATGATGGCGAAGGTTCCTATGAAGCAACAACAACATTTCCATCAGGATTTTACCTGGCCAGCATTTTTAAATCCGCAAGTGTGCTTTTTGATTTTATAGATGAGAAAATGACCAGTGATTATAAGGAAGTTATTACATTCAGCGATGGTGTTGTTGATTCAGCCAGCATGCATCTTGAAGTAAGCAAAGAAGATGATTATCTGGTAACAGAAATGGATGTTACCCGCCGGAATGGCGCAACAGGCCGTTTGGTTGCGATGGAGGGTTTTGATATTACGACATTGGATGGAACATGGACTACAGCAGATAATTATTACATAACAGTTTCAGCTGAATATTACGCTGATGGCAGTGCCTGGTTAAAATACGATGTCTATTTGAATAAAACACGATACGACGCTGGAGCTGATCCGATCGCTACAGGAGAATATAATTTTACTCCAGATGGCAGCGGTTCCGGAACTTTGACTCATAATGGCGAAGTTTATGAAGTAGACCTGCAGGATGGAATTGGCGAAATCAGCCTCAATGGAGCAAAAAGAACAATCAACCTTTACAGGTAATTGTTATGGTGTCATTCCTGAATGTATTAAGCAGGAATCTGATACAATGAATTAGATTTGATTCGATTTAAAGGATCATGCATTAATAAATCTTGCATGGTCCTTTTTTGTTTTTAGATTGGTTCATTTTATGAGGAGCATTCGACGTGTTTCTACATACTTGTTTTCGTAGATAAGCTTATAAAAATAAATTCCGCTTGAAACAGAATTAGCTAAATCATCTTCTCCATTCCATATAAAGTTATGCAAACCTTGCTGTTTAAAACCACTATAAAGTGATTTTACCTTTTGGCCATTAATATTAAAAATGGATATTTCCACCGTTCCGGATTTTGATAATTCAAATGAAATTTTAGTGCTGGGATTAAATGGGTTGGGTTTGTTTTGATGCAATCTGAAAAATTTGGGAAGAGTTTCAATATTTTTTTCCAGACCGGTGGCAATGGGCTCAAACTTGTATATCCAGCCATCAAATGCACAAATATACAATTCATTATTTTGATCTACCCCAAAAGCTGAAATAAATTTATCACTGTTTAAAAGAAGTTCGTTTTGTGCCCCGTTTAAACTGTCATATTGCAACGCCCATATCTCTCCTGTAAGAAAATCGGCGTATATATATTTGCCATACAATTCTGGGTTTTTTGTACCGCGATAAACATAGCCACCGCTTACTGATCTATCGCCACCATTGTGTGGATATTCCCATATGGGCATAGTTAAACCCGAATCAATGCAAGAAGCAGATCCATAACAATGAAAACCTTCCATTGTATTCCAGCCATAGTTTTTCCCGGACTCGATCAGGTCAATTTCTTCATATGCATTTTGACCTACATCTGCGCACCACAATAGATTTGTTTCAATATCAAAGCTAAACCGCCAGGGATTTCTTAAACCATAAGCATAAATTTCCTCACGCCAGCTACTGTCATTTCCAACAAATGGATTATCTGCCGGAATTGTATAATTATTGCCCTGGCTGCTGCTATCTACATCAATGCGCAAAATACTGCCAAGAAGGGTTTTTCTGTTTTGGCCGTGTCCTTTTGGGTCACCACCACTGCCGCCATCACCTAAAGCAATATATAGATACCCATCCGGTCCAAAAGCAATTTGTCCACCGTTGTGATTACGATAAGGCTGTTCAATTTCCATAATGATTTTTTTTGTGGATTGATCAGCGCTGTCTGGATTTTGGGGACTTACAGAATAACGTGCAACGATAGACTTGGGTGCGCCTTTTGCACTGTAATAAACGAAAAAATGCCCGCTCTTTTTATAATTAGGATGAAAGGCCAGACCAAGCAAACCTTCTTCATTTCCCACCCTGCTAATTGAATCTGAAATATTGAAAAAAATTTCGCTGGAAATAACAGACGAATCATTTGGAAAAACATGAATATATCCTTGCTGATCTGCTACAAAAATCCTATCAGAATTATCCGGTGCATATTGCAGATCAATAGGTCGGTTAAAAAATATTTCAGGAAATGCTTTTTCAATTTTGAGTTGTCCATTCACAGCTGTTAATGAAAGGATTAAAAAGATAAGGAGAAATTGTTTGATCATATTTGCCCGATTGAATTTTTAGTTTTCCTTGATTTTTTTCGCTTTTGGAGTAGCAGAGTCTAAATTTACTTTATATACAAACTGATTGAGGAATGTAATGAGAAGACTATCCTTATTATTCCAAGTGACAAGAATATTATCCTTTTTTATAAGATAGATTTCATTGGATACATCCAACTGTAATGATAATGAGTTTTGATTTTTTTCTATTACTTTTACCGGAAAAGATTTTGGAAAATCCCGAATCGAATCATTTTGACTTAGCATAATACGGATGTCATTTTTATTTATTTTAAACGAATAATTTTTAAGGGCGCTTTCTTTACTCACAGAAGAAACTAACCCTTTTTGTTTTGCTAATGGTGCGCTGCTTCTCATTCCGGAAGAACCCGAAGCATACCCGCCGGCTGCATTTAAAGTATTATCTAGGTCTGCGCTTTCGAGTTTGTTGGCCGATATTTCACTACCGGCAATGTCAGCTGATTCACCAAGGGTAATTTGCTCTGCAGGTAACTTTTTTAATTTTGCAATTTGCGGATTAGCTGTTTCTGTTTCACCAATTGCATCATCTTCAGACTCGACCATTAAATCCTGCAAAGATTTTCTCTGTCTTTTTGGTTCTTCTAATTTTGATAACTCGTTTGCCTCACTTTTTTTTATTTTTTTTCGCGACTCCTGAACAGGTTTATCTTTTGCCCCGCCGACTCTTTGCGCAATTAATTCATCGCCTTCTTCTTCACTCATTTGCTCTTCATAAACGGCTGGCGTTGTTTTCTCAGCAATTAATTCTTCAGGTTTGTCAAAAAGCTGGAAATAAATGACGGATGGAAGTAGAACAAAAATAAACAGAACAGCAGCAGCTTTATAAATTATGGACCAATCTGCTTTTGGTGAACGGATTTCTTCAACCTGACGTTCAATTTCCCGCCTCATTGAATCTGTTCCGGTTTCACGCAATCCTTCAATCAGGTCGAGGGTTTCCTGCAACTCTTTTTGAGCTTGTTTGTTCTCTTTGAGGAAAGCTTCATAAGCAGTTTTTTCTTTGCTTGTTAGTTTTCCCAAGACATACTTTTCATGTATATCGTTTTTATGTATGTAATCAAGATTCATAATACCTGTCATCTTCCCATTTATTTGGGTTGTATCGGATATAATCTTTTATTTTCAGATATGATTTTTCATTTCTGATTATGTGATCATAAAACCGTGATTGCCATTGAAAGCTTCGGTTGATGGTTTTTTTGATTTCAAATGTACATCTGCCTTTATACCATCGAATAATTTTTGATATGGAATGTTTTGAAATCATCGGATTTTTTTCGCCTGTTATTCCACCCTGTTTTGTAGAGACGCGATTAATCGCGTCTCTACCATGAACTGATTTGTTATCATTGAATTGATTAATCGCGTCTCTACCATGAACCGATTTGTTATTGTCGTTTTGATTTATTACATCCAGTCTTTCATTGGATTCCTTTTCACTTTTTGTAATTAAAATTATTCCATGAATGTGATTAGGCATAATTACAAATTCATCTAAAATGACACTGTCAAATTGATCTTTAATTTTAAGCCAATTGTTTAAAGCAATGGTTCCTTGATCATTCAAATGCATTTTGGCATTAATAACCTGGCCGAAAAAATTAAGATGCTTAAATGTACAGATGGTAATAAAATATAATCCGGGATTTGAATAGTCCCAATATTTTAACCTGGTTGTATCAGTTCTGTATGTATTTTTGTATAAATCCATATTTTTATTTGTAGAGACGCGATTAATCGCAGTCTCTACGTTATATATTAATGGTGATAATACATTTTTGAATTAATTGTGTCTCACTATCAAAACCAGGAAGACTATTTAAAGATTCTCATTTCTTTTCAATAGATTTTATCAAGACTTCCAATGCTTTTTTGCATTGATACTTTTTGGCTTTGGCCACGTTACTGTTGGCAAAATTTAAAATCTCAGCAATTTCGTTCATACTGCGTTCTTCAAAATAAAACAACAACAGCAGTTCCTTGCATGGCGGTTCCAGTTTTTGCAAGGCTTCCCTTACTAACAACTTCTGTTCATCATCTATTAGGTTATCAAGTGAATTATTTCCATCTGTTTTGTTTTCCAGAGATTCAATATTATGATCTAATTTTTTCTGACGCCGCTTTTCAGCCATCCATTTATTCTTGGCGATGGCAAAAAGGTAAGTACTAATTTTTGCGCTCAATTCAAATCGGCCGGCATTTACGTTTTGCCAAAGAACAATTATTGCCTCTTGCAGCAAATCCGCTATATCCGCTGCGCCACCCCCGTGGTTTTTTATATAACTGGAAATAATCCGTTCATTGCTAATATACAGTTCACCAAGAACAGTCCTGTCATTCGCTTTTATCCGCCGTAAAACTTCGTTATCTGAAAGAAAAATTCGTTTGAGCATTTACCTTTTGTCAGTTAATAGCATTAAGTGGTAAGAAGTAAATGAAACGGAAGTCCAGAAGCAAGATAAAATACAAAACGGAGAGCGCGATTAATCGCGTCTGAACAAAATAGAAAAATAATAATTTATAATCTTACTGGAGGAAATTATGTTACAGCGAATATTTTTATCAATCATTCTAAGCACCAGCTTATTGTTTGCCCAAGGGCGTATTATTTTTCCAGAGCCATTGCCGCCTAAAATGCCAGCAGTGCCAATCGAGCTGACTAAAGTTATTACGAGCATCAACATCTCACAGGATGTAGCGCAGGTAAAACTGGAGCAGTCTTTCCAAAATAAATCATCACGGCGGTTGCAGGGAGAATATATTTACAGCCTGCCGGGAATTGCCCAGATTGATGATTTTTATCTTTATATAAATGGTAAAAAAACGAAGGGCCAGCTTTTGGACAGCAAAAAAGCACGTTCTATTTATGAAGATATTGTGCGTAGGATGAATGATCCGGCTTTACTGGAATATGCAGATTATGGCTTGTTTAAGGCCAGTATTTTCCCAATCAATCCAAATGAGACACGCCAGATTGAATTAAGCTATAGCCAGGTTGTGCCTTTTGAATCCGGGCATTATAAGTTTGAGCTGCCAATCCGCCAAAGTGGGCAGGGGGCAATTGAAAACTATGAAATTAATCTGGAGCTGAAAGCCGGGCAGTCACTGGCAAATATTTATTCTCCATCGCACAAAATTGAGATTGATCGAAAAGACAGTCGCAATGTAAGCATACGTTTTAGCGGCAAACATGTTGATGGCAGCCGAAATTTCGTATTGTTTTATTCACTTTCATCTAATGAAATAAATGGATCGCTGTTAAGTTTCCGTCCGCGCACAGACCGTGACGGTTATTTTATGTTTTTTGCAAACCCGGCATTTGGAAACGTCAATAAAAAAGCGATCGCTAAAGATGTGATATTTGTAATTGATGTTTCCGGGAGTATGGGCGGCGAAAAAATTGAGCAGGCAAGAGATGCACTGCGTTTTTGTGTAAATGTGTTAAACAGTGACGACCGTTTTGAGATAATCCGATTTAGCAGCGGCGTGTATTCTTTTTCCGGGAAACTGCAAAAAGCCGGGAAAGAACAGAAAAAAAACGCGCTCTATTTTATTGATAACCTGAACTCCAATGGCGGGACAAATATTAATGAAGCGTTGTTACAGGCATTAAAGTTGAAAAAGAAAAAAGACAACCGGCCAACAAGCATCGTTTTTTTGACAGATGGTTTACCAACGGAAGGCATTACCGATATCAAACAAATTGTACAGAATATCCAACAAGAAAGCGGCAACTTTATCCGCCTGTTTAACTTTGGTGTTGGCTATGATGTAAATACCTGGCTTTTGGACAGGCTGGTACAGGAAAGCAATGGCAGTGTAACTTATGTAAAACCAGGTGAAGATATCGAAAGCGCCATTTCTGGATTATTTACAAAAATTTCCAGTCCGCTTTTAACCGACACGAAAATTGAAATAGACGGTGTTGATATCTATGATGTCTATCCGCAGAAATTACCGGATATTTTTAAGGGCCAGCGCATTATGGTGACCGGGCGTTATCGCAAATCCGGCAAAGCAGAAATTACATTGAGTGGCAAAGAAAATTCCCGCAGGCGCAGTTTTGATTATGATATGAAATTTGCTAAACGTGAAACTGAAAATGATTTTATCGCCAAACTTTGGGCAAACAGAAAAGTAAATCATTTGCTTAATAAGATTCGCTTTGAAGGAGAAAATGAGGAGCTTGTCCAGTCTGTTAAAAACCTTGGTGAAGAGTTTGGAATTGTAACGCCTTATACATCCTATCTTGTGACCGAACAAAAAGCAGAGCTGGCTGATTTGGAATTAAGAGCACCAAGATCGCAAATGACAACAAAATTGCAGAAGCGCAAAGAATCCATGTCATCACGCGGGATGGGCGGGGTTATGTACGATGCACTTGGAAGTATGAGCAAAGATGCAAACAAAGCCAGTGGCTATTCAGCAGTAATGTCCAGTAGTTCGCGTCAGGCGGTGATGGAGGAAGCAGAGCAGGATGATGATATGCTGTTTATACATAAAAATGTAAGCGGCAAAGCCTTTACTTTAAAGGATGGTTTCTGGACTGAAAATGGAGTTGATACGACATCTATAAAAATTAAAACAATACAATTTATGGGAAAAAAATATCTGGATTTAATGAATCAAGATAAAGAGCTCAGGAAGATTTTATCTTTGGGTAACCAGGTTATTTTTAACTGGAAAAAGGACATTTATAAAACTGTGAAATAGGTTTTCTTAAAATATTGAATGAGTAATATTTGTCATTCTGAGCGAATTAAAGTGAAGCGAAGAATCCACTCAAGCAAATGGGATACTTCGCTTCGCTCAGTATGACACTTTTCCTTTAGAATTTGCAACTTGTCACTCAGCTGGCTTTTTTACCGCATTATCCAGCCTGTACATAAAATCAAAAATTTCAAGATCATCATGCTGCATCATCCCGGCGTGGTCCATTTCAAGCTTATCATCAGTCCGTTCACTAAAATTAGAATGATGGTGTGCAGATGAAAGGTTAGTCAATTCGGTCTGTTTATCATCCTCGATGGAGATGGTACCATTACAAGCACAAAAATAAGATTTGTCCTGATCGATAACACTGACAAAAAATATTGTTCCCCGGACAGCAGCAACAGCTGTTGGTGTACGTACTTTATACTTACTGTTTTTTTCTAAAATATTCAGGACCTTTCCTTTAACTATGTTTAAATTTATCGATCCATCAAAGTTGTAGGTTACCTGGCTTTCTTCTCGAACCCGAAATGCGCTTTGCTTGCCAAATTTTACTTCGAGAAACGACTCTTTCCCTGTTTCAATCAGGTCACCATTAAATATTTCCTGACCAAGAGAAACCGGTTGTCCGTTTATACTTGCATCACCAATTAAAAAATAAACGCTTGGTTTACCAGCTAAAGTAACTTCTTTTTTCTTTGTATATTCACATGAAATCAGAGTGAACAATGTTAGGAGTGTGACAGTTTTTAAAAGCATACATCCTCTCTTTCAAATTATTATTTTTGTCTGGGACATTTTTTGGTTTGATAGCCAAATATAATTTCTATCTTTATTGCAATATTCATCAAGTTATCACAAAAGTTAAGTAGAAATAGAATAATTATGGATTTTCTTAATTTAAATAATGCTAAGCAGAGGGAAACCTTGAACTTTTAGTGGGTGGCTGTTATATTTTAGCACCAAAAGTAGTATTAAATATTACCACTTATGAACAATTCCCTGCGATCGTGTCAAATTATTGTTTTTATTTTTATTTTGGGCCTCTTTTTATTTAATCAGCCAATAATTTCTATTTTTACAAATAATAATAGTTTGTTTAATTTCCCGGTTATTCTTTTATATCTCTTTTCAATTTGGGGATTTTTTATCCTACTGATGGCGCTTTTGGCTATTTTTTTAAATAAACAAACAGATTCTAATTCCAATAATCAGGACTAAAATGCTGAGCAATGGACTAATCTTAGTCGTTTCATTTATTTATATTGCCATTTTATTTGCGGTAGCGCGCTATGGCGATAAAAGATCTGACGAGAAACGAAGCATTATTAGTAACCCATATATATATGCTTTATCTATGGCTGTTTATTGTTCTGCCTGGACTTTTTACGGAAGTGTTGGCAAAGCGGCGAATAGTGGAATTGGTTTTTTGCCTGTTTATCTTGGGCCCACGTTAATGGCGCCTTTGTTTTGGATTATCTTGAGAAAAATGATCCGCATTGCCAAAAAGCATAGAATTACTTCCATTGCCGATTTTATATCTTCCAGATATGGCAAAAGTATTTTAATTGGCAGCACAGTTACTTTAATCGCTGTAACAGGAATATTGCCATACATAGCACTTCAGTTAAAAGCAGTTTCATCCAGTTATTTTATTTTAAGCAATTATCCCGATTTAATTACATCGTCAAATTTTAAGGATATTCCCTTTTTTGAAGATACGGCATTTTATATCACACTACTTTTAGCGCTTTTTGCGATTGTTTTTGGAACCCGACATATTGATGCCACTGAAAGACATGAAGGCCTCGTAACAGCAATCGCCTTTGAATCTTTTGTAAAACTATTCGCCTTTTTAATAATCGGTTTTTTTGTTACTTACAGCCTGCATGATGGTTTTGGTGATCTTTTTACTAAAGCTAAATCGCTCACAAATTT
Organism: Calditrichota bacterium; assembly: GCA_013112635.1. Taxonomy (NCBI): domain Bacteria; kingdom Pseudomonadati; phylum Calditrichota; species Calditrichota bacterium. The sequence continues at coordinate 17,945 of JABFGF010000012.1, forward strand.
TGACAGTTTATTTTCTGAGCCGACAATTATTCAATCCGGATCATGGTTTGGTTTAACCTTTTTATCGATGCTGGCCATCCTTTTCCTGCCGAGACAGTTCCAGGTTTCTGTTGTTGAAAATGTAAATGAGGACCACTTAAAAAAAGCGGTCTGGATTTTTCCATTGTACCTTTTAATCATCAATATTTTTGTGATCCCGATTGCCTTGGGAGGTTTACTACATTTTGAAGGCAGCCCGATAGATGCAGATACTTTTGTATTAACTTTGCCTCTTGCCGTTGGCCAAACCGGTATTGCTTTACTTGTATTTTTGGGAGGGCTTTCCGCTGCTACAGGTATGGTAATTGTGGCAACTGTTGCCTTAAGTACCATGTTCAGCAATGATATGCTGATGCCTTTAATTTTACGTCTGAAATTTCTTAAACTAAATGAAGAAAAAGATTTACGCTGGTTACTTTTATTAATCCGGCGCGGAACAATTATTCTTATATTATTGCTTAGCTATTTTTATTACCGTGTTATAGAATCCCATTACTCCCTTGTATCTATCGGGTTGATTTCATTTACGGCTGTAGCGCAGTTTGCCCCGATTATTCTTGGTGGAATGTATTGGAAAGGCGGTACAAAATACGGCGCGTTAGCCGGTATGCTTGCAGGTTTTCTGGTTTGGGGTTTTACATTGGCTTTGCCATCGCTTGTTCCTGCCGGAATTGTATCGCCCATGCTGATGGAAGAAGGGTTGTTTGGAATATCCCTTTTTAAACCAATGGCTTTTTTAGGCTTAACGGGTCTTGATAGTATTACACACGCACTGTTTTGGAGCATCCTGTTTAACTGTTTCTTTTACTTCGGCGTTTCTATTTTGGGCCGGCCATCTGCAATTGAATATAGCCAGGCCGCACTTTTTGTAGATATTGACAAATATTCACCGGAATTTGAACACCGCGCCATTGGCCAGGGAACAGCCTCAATTGATGACCTGAGAACATTGTTAAAACGCTTTATTGGCAGCAAACGCACTGAGCGGCTTTTATCATACTATGCAAAAAAGAATAATCTTGATTGGGAAACCCGCCCACTGGCGGATGCCGGTTTAATAAATTTTGTAGAAAAAAGATTATCAGGTGTTATTGGATCATCATCAGCACGAATAATGGTTTCCTCTGTTGTAAAAGAGAAAAAAGTTTCCATCGATGATGTGATGAAGATTTTAAGCGAGACCCAGCAAGTTATTGCTTACAGCCAGGAGCTTGAAAAAAAATCCATGGAGCTCGAGAAAGCAACGGATGAGTTAAAAAGGGCAAATCAGAAACTTAAAAAGATGGATCAGTTTAAGGATGATTTTATTGCTACAATCACTCATGAATTAAGAACACCACTCACATCTGTCCGCGCATTTACGGAAATTTTATATGATAATCCCGAGATTGATATCCGGCAGCGACAGAATTTTTTAAATATTATTATAAAAGAAACTGAAAGATTGACACGCTTAATAAACCAGATTTTAGATATTCAAAAAATCGAATCACAGGAAATGGATTGGCAATTCAGCCCGGTCTCCTTAAACGAAATAATAGAAGATTCTATCGCAACAATGGGTAAGGTTTTTGAGGACCAGAAAATAACACTCGAAATTGTAAATGAACATAACTATCTTTTAAATGGCGACAAAGACAAATTAATGCAGGTTATGTTAAACCTACTCTCCAATGCAGTGAAGTATTGTAACAAAGATGAAAGTTTTATAAAAATCAGCTCTGAAAAACGTAACAGTGTTATTCAAATTGATATCGAAGATAACGGCATGGGCGTTCATGAGGACGATCAAACTATAATTTTTGAAAAATTCAGACAGGCAACAAAAATAGATCCTGACAAAGAAAGACCACAGGGCAGTGGATTGGGGCTTTCAATCACCCGCCAAATAGTTGAAGCCCACGGCGGCTCTATTTGGGTGAAAAGTAAACCGGGGCAAGGTGCAAAGTTTTCATTTTCTTTGCCTTTTTCTTCCAAACTGCAACAGGGGGAACGTGTATGAAAAAAATATTGATTGTCGATGACGAACCAAATATCGTGATTTCATTAGAGTTTTTAATGGCGCAAAACGGGTATCACGTTCAAAAAGCACGCAGTGGGGAAGAAGCGCTTGAGATAGTAGATGAGTATGTTCCCGATTTAATTTTACTTGATGTAATGCTGCCTTTTAGAAGCGGGTTTGAGGTTTGTCAATCGATACGTGAAAAAACGAAATTGGCCCATGTTAAAATCATTTTACTTACGGCAAAAGGACGCGAAGCAGATATTGAACGTGGTTTGTCCGCCGGAGCAGATTCATATATCGTTAAACCCTTTTCCACTCAAAAACTTGTAGATAAAGTTGCTGAAATATTAAAAAGTTAAAATGGCCCGCAAACATAAAATTCTTCTTTGGCTTACATTCAGTGCATTCTTGCCTGCAATTATATTTTTGGCAGTGGTTTTTGGTTTTTGGTTTCAATTGAATACGCCTGAGCAAGAGATACTTCTAAACCTTCTTAAACCTTTAAAAACATATCTAATTTTATCTCTTTTTACATTTCTTTTTATTTTGGGCTTTGTTGCAAAAAAAATGTTTAGTGATTATTTCATTCCGCTTCAAAAATTAATTGAAGATGCTGAGGTAATGAAAAACTCGCCTCAGAAAACCTCTATTTCAAGCAGTGGAGCGAAAACAATCCAACAAATAGCTGGGCTTTTTGCGGATTTTGCAATCCAGAAAAAAGATTTACAGGAGAACGTTAACAAGAAAATTACTGAAGCAAATATCAATCTTGAAAAAGAGAAAAATATTTTAGCATCGCTTATTTCCGAATTGCAAGAGGGCGTGCTAATCTGCAATATTGAAGGCCAGATTTTACTTTACAATAAACGCGTACAACAGTATCTCTCATCACAAGAAGATGAAACCGGCTCATTTCAACGCTTAACCGGTATTGGCCGATCGGTATTTAAATCAATTTCTAAGGAAGTTATTGTTCATGCCCTGGATGAAATTCAGCATAAAATAGAACATAAAGACGATCATTTTAGTTCTCAGTTGGTTTTGCCATTACCATCGGGAACCCTGGCACGAATGCATGTTGTACCTGTTCTCGGTAAAAATGAAACAATGACTGGTTTCATTATAATTATGTATGATGTTTCCGAGCAGCTTGAGCATGATATTCAGCGCTATGAAATGATACAGGCGCTTGTTCGTGGAACACGTTCGTCTGCTGCAAATATCCGGGCTGCGATTGAATCGGTTATTAGTTACAAAGATATGGACAGCGGGCAGCTCTCGTTGTTTCATAATGTAATTAACGATGAAGCATCGTCCCTGACAGAACATTTAAACAGCACAATTGAAAAGTATAAAAAATATTTCTCTTTAAACTGGCCTCTGGAAAATATCAGCGCAAACAGCTTGCTGCGCCTCACTAAACGCAAACTGGCAGATTTAAAAGAAAATCAAATTGAAATACTTAATGCAGATGAACATTTATGGCTTAAAGTTGAAAACTTTTCTTTTATAAATATGATTCTTTTTTTAATTCACCAATTAAATGAACATGAAATAAATGACTCTTTAAAACTGAATATTTCAAAAGCGGAGAATTTTAATTACTTCGATATTTTATGGTCAGGTAAGCGAATATCCCAGGAAAAGTTTGATTTAATTATTAACGAACAAATAGCAATTGCTGGATTAAATTTCCCTTATACCGTGCTCGAAATTATTGATCGGCATAACGGGCGCATTTGGCTTAAAGCAGAAGAAGGAAATCAGGAAGGCGGCATCAGGATTCTTTTAAAACCGGGTTTTGTCACCGATGAAAATAATCAATGGGGCAGCAATGTTTCTTTTGAAAATAGACCTGAATTTTATGATTTTGATCTTTTTTCTCAGCGGGCAAACAGCCAAAAATGGGAAGATATTGATTTGTCCAGTTTAAAGTTTGTTGTTTTTGATACAGAAACAACAGGACTGGACCCTGCCAATGGCGATGAGATTATTTCGATTGGGGCAGTGCGAATTGTGAATAACAAAATTCTAAGTGGCGAGCAATATGAACAACTAATCGATCCGCAAAGAAAGCTACCTAAAGCCGCTTCAGAAATAACAGGCATTACATCGGATATGCTTAAAGGGCAACCAACAATTGATAAAGTCCTGCCTCTGTTTCATGGTTATGCTGAAGAGACAATTTTGGTTGCACATAATGCTGCTTTTGATATGCGTTTTTTGCAGTTGAAAGAGAACCAACTAAATCTTCGTTTTGAAAACCCGGTTTTGGATACTTTGCTTTTATCGGCGTTTATTCATCCGCACCAGGAAAGCCACAGCCTTGATACACTTGCAAAACGTTTTGAGCTGACAAATATTGGCAGGCACACAGCTTTAGGAGATGCGATTGTAACGGCAGAAGTTTTTATAAAACTGATCGATCTTCTAAAAGAAAAAGGTATTTCTACTTTGGGGCAAGCGTTGGAAGCTTCCCAAAAAACCTATTATGCCCGAATTAAGTACTAAGTAAGATCAGGTATTAGCAGTAAACTTGAGGCTCATTTTTTGTTGAAATTTTTCTATCAGGCTAAAGATTTCTTTGAGCAACCTTTGTTCTATGTGGGTTAGTTGCTTTGGAATAATATAATTATCCGCTTCTTCATTCATATCTAAAATTGCACTTAACTGACGTACAAACCGTAGTTGCATCAAATAGGTGTAAGCTTGTTTTAAATCATCATATTCCTGCTTTTCAAAAACTTCAAGCTTTTTTAACTCCAACAGGCGGCTTAAAGTATTTGTTGCTTCAATTTTATGATAAAGGCTGTAAAGGCGTGTAAAATCAACAATTGGTGTCATTGCTTTTTTTATATCAAAGGCATCTTTGTGTTTACCGTGCGATTCCAAAACAAAATTTCTAAAAAATCCCAAAGGAGGCCTAAAGTGCTGTGCATTTTTTGTGAGGTGGAAATAGAATAAATCGCTGCGTTTACTAAGCTTTTCAAATAGATAGTCCCGTAATTTTTCCACCAAAAAATCATCCCCGTAACCCGATCTAAAATCAAAAAATATGCTTGAATGCATTAAGGCTAATGGCTCTGGTGTGTTTATCCAATTTGAAAAGTAGCTTTTCCATTTAGCCAATGGCTGGCACCATTTTGGATTTTGTGCCATAACATTTCCCTTGCAAAAAGTATAGCCTGCCTGGTTAAGCTGTGTGCAGATTGTTTTGCCCAAGGCCAGGAAGTATGCGTGAATTTCATTAGCATTATCTTTGGGTGTGTCTTCATACAAAATGGCATTATCCTGATCTGTTTTCAATGTTTGTTCACGTCGACCCTCGCTGCCCATAATCATAAAAACAAATTTAACTGGTGGTTCACCATGTTTTGCAAGGGCAAACCTGATTATCCTTTTTAAAATCTCATCTGATATTCGTGTGATAAAACGGTTTATAAATTCTGACCGTGCTCCATTATGAATCATTCCACGGATCATTGCCGGTAATTGTGGTTGGATGGTGTGTAGTTGTTCCATTGAAGATACGGAAACAATTTGCTGCAAGAGAGATAACGGTGACTGTCCCTGGGCAACAATCATATCATGATCAGTAATAATTCCTTTTATTTTCCCCAAATCATTTTGCACAACAAGGTGTTTGATGTGGTGGTTGCTCATTGTAAAGATGGCGTCAAATACAGATGTGTTATTATTGATATAAATTATTGGTGAAGACATAATTGTGTTTACCGGGTCTTCCGGATCAGCACCTTTTACAACAACTTTTTCGCGGAAATCCTTATCCGTAATAATTCCTGTATATTCATGTTGTTTGTTTTTAATAAGCAGTGCGCTCTTTTTTTGAGCAGACATAATTGATGCAGCCTGGCGGATTGTTTTCTGCTCAGCGCATTCTGCCCATTCTTTGATTAACAGTGAAGAGACATGTTTGTTAAAAATATTCAGATTTAGATCATTATTCTCCTGAAGAGTTTTTGACATTATTGCAGAATATGATCTGTCCAGCATCCTTTTGCCGAAGGTGTCTGTAAAGAATGACGAGAATTCTTCATTAGATTGGCAGAGTTCCAGGAATATGCTTTTATTTAATTTTAGAAAAGTACTGTTTTCATGTGTACGTACGGTGCGAACAGAAAGTCCATCATTTAGTAAAATGGAAATACCGCCATATATTTCACCCTCGCTTAAGAAACCTTGCAGGGTTTTACTTCGGCCTTCCTGGTAGTAAATTTCCAGGGCGCCCGATTGAATAATATATAATGAATCAACTTTGGATTTGCCTTGCACAAAAAGAACTTCATCTTCCGTGCAATTGTCTTTTATTATTTTTTCAGACAGTTTGGCGATTGTTGTTTCTGGTAGGAAATTGAAAGGTGACAGGTTTGATAAATATTTGAATAAGGATCTTTTCACTATATTTATGGCTGAAAATGAATACTGTATGAATGAGATTACATATCCACTAATTCAAAAGCAATCATTTCTTTTATTAATAAGCCCGCAGGTACTTACCTGTCTCCCGGCTTATGAACCGGGGGTTGCAGCATTTCCATTCTGAAAATTGAGAAATCTCTTTTTTAGTAAAACCCAATAGAGCAGAATAAAGTAGAGTCCAATTCCAATAGAAATGAGATAATGGCCACCTAATAATGGTTCTATATAAAACCTAAAACCCAGTGTTATTAATACATAAATGGCTGTAAATATGGCCGATTGTTTTTTGTTTAATTTCATAATTGCCTCTTTAATTTAAAGATTTCCTAAATCCCGTCTGTTTGAAAAGCATTACCGATCTGTTTTTGATACAATACTTCTTTTATCTCATCAAGAATGCCAACATCATCAATGGTTGAGGGGATTGAATATTCTTCACCATCAGCAATTTTACGAATTAGATGGCGCAGTATTTTTCCTGACCTTGTTTTTGGAAGGCGCTTAACAACAGCTGTTTGACGGAAGTTGGCAAAAGAACCTATTTCTTCACGGATCATTGTGATAAGCTCGCCGGAAAGAGAATGTTCATCTACTTTATATCGATCCTTAATTACAACAAAACCAGCCGGTGCCTGGCCTCGCAATTCATCGTTTATGCCCACAACCGCACATTCTGCAACTGCCGGATGGCTGGCAATATGTTCTTCCATGGCGCCAGTGGAAAGACGATGCCCGGCTACATTTATTACATCATCTGTTCTACCCATGATGAAAACAAACCCGTCTTCGTCAATATAACCGCCATCGCCGGTATGATAGTATCCAGGAAAACGTTCGAGATAAGATGCCAGAAATCTTTTTTTGTCATTCCATAAAGTCGGTAAACATCCCGGTGGTAGAGGCAGCTTTACAGCAATATTTCCTTCTGTGTTTGCTTTTACCTGTTTACCATCATCATCTAAAATCTGAACATCATATCCATAAACAGGTTTTGTGGCAGAACCCGGCTTTACATCAAACTTTTCAATTCCGATAGGATTGGCTACCATCGGCCAGCCTGATTCAGTTTGCCACCAATGATCGACGATGGGTTTATCGGGTAGCAGTTCTTTTAACCAATGATAGGTTGGAGGATCTAACCGTTCTCCGGCCAGAAACAGATATTTCAGTTTAGACAAATCATAATTTTTGCACATATTGCCAAAAGGGTCTTCCTTTTTTATAGCCCGGAAAGCGGTTGGTGCGGTAAAAAAAGTTTTTACTTTATATTCAGATAAAATTCTCCAAAAAACTCCGGCATGAGGTGTGCGAACCGGTTTTCCTTCAAACAGGATAGTTGTGGCACCGGCCAATAATGGCGCATAAACAATATAGGAATGGCCTACAACCCAGCCCACATCTGAAGCAGCCCAAAAAACATCGCCTCTTTCTATTCCATAGATTTGTTTCATACTGGCTTTTAGAGCAACTGCATGGCCGCCATTATCGCGCACAATACCTTTTGGTTTGCCGGTGGTACCTGATGTGTACAAAATATATAATGGATCGGTAGCCTCTACAGGAATGTATGCACCCGGACGGGCTTTTGTAACAAGTTCACTATAATCTAAATCACGACCGGGAATTAAATCAGCAGTAACTTGCGGGCGTTGTAAAACAATACAATGTTCAGGTTTGTGCTTGGCTTGCTCAATGGCACTGTCAATCAATGGTTTGTAAGAAATAACCCGCGTAAATTCAATACCATTACTCGCAGTTACAATTATCTTTGGTTTAGCATCGTCAATCCGAATGGCAAGTTCATTGGGAGCAAATCCACCAAAAACAACAGAGTGAACAGCGCCGATCCGTGCACAACCCAACATGCTTATTACTGCTTCCGGGATCATTGGCATGTAAATCACCACACGGTCGCCTTTGCGAACACCTAACTCCTGTAGCGCACCGCTAAATGCGGCAACTTTGTCGCGCAATTCTAAATAAGTAAATTTTTGTTTAGTCCCAGTTACGGGCGAGTCAAATATCATTGCAATATTGTCACCATGATCAATCTCGATGTGATAATCCAATGCAAGGTAAGATGTATTTAAAACACCACCTTTAAACCATCTGTAAAAACCTTCTTTATCTTGAGAAAGGACTTGCTCCGGCTTTTGAAACCAAAAAAGATCTTCGGCTTTTTCTCCCCAAAAAGCTTCAGGGTTTTCAATGGATTTTTTAAAATCATCTGAATAATTCATTTAAATTTCCTTTATTACTTTTTCAACTCTAAAACCCTGATGGTGCATAATATATCACCCGTTCCGGTTACCCGGTTCTGATGATTCTTTACCTTTTACTTGACCATCAGGTTGATATTTTTTTGTCAGGCTTCTAGTGTACTCAAATCGCCTTCATCCAATCCCTGGGCACGCGCTTTTAAAACACGGCGCATAATTTTACCACTTCTTGTTTTTGGTAAAGTCTCGGTGAATGTTACTGTTTCTGGCCGGGCAATGGGGCCTAGTTCCTTGGACACATGATCTTTTAGGCTTTCATTTAATTCCTGGCTGCCAGAAAGACCTGCCTTTAAAATAACATAAACATGAATGGCATTTCCCTTTAGCTCATGTGGCAAAGCAATTGCTGCAGCTTCTGCAACATCCTGATGGCTGACAAGAGCACTCTCAATTTCAGCAGTACCAAGGCGGTAGCCACTAACTTTTATAACATCATCAATCCGGCCAATAACCCAGATGTAGCCATCTTCATCAATTCGTGCAGAATCGCCTGCGGTGTACCAGCCCTGCTTTTCATATGTTTTCCAGTATGTTTCTTCATAGCGGTCAGGGTCACCAAAAATTGTTCGCGCCATTCCCGGCCAGGGATTTTTAATAACCAGCTTGCCTTCTTCATTAGCAGGCACTTCATTTCCATCATCATCCACAACAGCAATTTCGTTCCCAAAAAATGGCTTTGTTCCGGAGCCCGGTTTTAGGGGCGTGATCGGTAAAGGCGTGATCATAAAACCGCCGGTTTCAGTCTGCCACCATGTGTCCATAATCGGGCAGCGCTCCTGGCCAATAACATTGTAGTACCAGCGCCATGCTTCCGGATTTATGGGTTCCCCAACAGATCCTAAAAGGCGTAGAGAACTTATATCATGACGTTTGGGCCACTGATCGCCAAAACGCATTAATCCACGAATAGCCGTTGGTGATGTGTAAAGAATTGTTATTCCGTATTTTTCAACTATTTGCCACCAGCGGTTTGGATAAGGGTGGTTTGGTGCGCCTTCATACATCATAACAGTGCTTCCGTTAATCAGCGGGCTGTAAACAATATAGCTGTGGCCGGTTATCCAGCCCGGGTCGGCAGCACACCACCAACGGTCATCGTCCTTCACATCAAAAACCATGCGGTGTGTAGTGGCTGTATATACGGCATATCCACCATGTGTGTGTAAAACACCTTTGGGTTTACCTGTCGTTCCGGATGTATAAAGGATAAAAAGCATGTCTTCAGAATCCAGAACCTCTGTTTTACATTTGGGGCTGGCAATTGGCAGCGAACATAACTCATGATACCAGAAGTCCCTGTCATTTTCCATGTAAACATCATGCCCGGTGCGCTTTACAGTAATGCACGCTTCAATGGTTGGTGATCGTTTTATGGCATCATTTACAATCCCTTTAAGATCTGCAACTTTACCGCGCCGGAAACCTCCATCGGCAGTAACCAAAACACGGCTTTTGGCATCGTCAATCCTATCGGCCAAAGCTTCTACACTAAACCCGCCATATACAACGCTGTGTGCTGCGCCGATTTTTGCACAGGCAAGCATGGCAAATGCCAGTTCCGGTATTTGAGGCATATAAATGGTTACAATATCACCTTTTTTTACACCCATACTTTTTAAAATATTTGCAAACTTCGATACTTCACGATTGAGGGCATGGTATGAAAAAGTACGCACATCACCGGGTTCACCTTCCCAAATTATTGCCAGTTTATTGCGGCGCCAATTTGTAAGATGCCTGTCAATTGCATTGTGAATAATATTTATTTTACCACCGGTGAACCATTTATAAAAAGGTTTATTGCTATCATCAAGGACCTTCTCCCACTTGGAAAACCATTCCAGGTTCTCAGCTTGTTCGCTCCAAAAACCTTCCCGGTCTTCGATTGATTTTTTATAAAGCTCATCATATTCCTTTACCGTGGCTTTATCAATTACTTGTTGCGAGGGATAATACAAATCTGCGTCAGTTGTTCTGTTTTTTTCATTTGACATGAAATACCTCCTGAATGAATTGGGTTTTTGTTGATTCAAAAAAGTATTGAAAATTTCTGCGTAAAATTAATCCGCAACTTATGGGAAGGGCTAATCCCAAACGCTTTCTTATCCCAATTCATAAAATATTGTAAGGGACAGCCCCAACCATAAACAGCCGATTTATTTAAGCATCGCTCGCTTTTGCTTCACGAGGAACGCGTATATCTTCAATCATATGTTGAACATCTTCCGGTACAGCCGGAGAGAATTTGGATACAGTTGTGGCAACGATAAAATTAAGAACCATACCAAGTGTACCGATTCCTTCCGGTGAAATACCAAACCACCAGTTATCAGCTACATTAGCACCGGGGTTAATAAATTTAAAATAGATGATATAGCCGGCAGTAAGTACTATGCCTGAAATCATACCCCAAATAGCGCCTTCTTTTGTAGTCTTTTTAGAAAAGATCCCCAAAATAATAATCGGGAAGAATGAGGAAGCTGCCAGACCAAAAGCAAAGGCAACCACCTGCGCCACAAATCCAGGCGGATTTATCCCAAAATAACCGGCAAGCAAAACTGCAAAACCTGCTGCGATACGGGCATAGGTGAGCTCTTGCTTATCTTTTGTTTGGGGTGCTATCACATTCTTTATAAGGTCATGCGATATGGATGTCGAAATCACAAGAAGCAATCCGGCTGCTGTAGAAAGTGCAGCGGCGAGACCACCTGCGGCGACAAGTGCAATTACCCAATTCGGGAGTTGTGCAATTTCCGGATTAGCTAAAACCATAATATCGCGATCGATGGTTAATTCATTTACAGCTGTATCGGCTCTGTACTGCATAAGGCCGTCTTTATTCTTATCTTCAAATTTGATAAGATTTGTTTCTTCCCAGTTTTTTAACCAGGATGGAGCATCAGCGTAAGATTGGTCATTCAAAGTCTGGATCATATTTGTTCTTGCAAAAGCAGCAACTGCCGGTGCAGTCGTGTAAAGAATTGCGATAAACAGTAACGCATAACCTGCAGATTTACGCGCATCGGATACTTTAGGAACCGTAAAAAAACGAATGATTACATGGGGCAATCCTGCAGTTCCAACCATTAACGCTGCCGTTATAAAGAAAACATCAATCATAGATTTACTGCCGCCACCCGTATAGGCCGCAAAACCCAGTTGCGTACTTAGGCCATCGAGCTTATCCAAAAGATAACCGCTGCCATCACTTAACTCGCTACCAAAACCTAATTGAGGAATTGGGTTGCCAGTTAAAAGGATTGAAATAAAAATTGCTGGAATTAAGTAAGCAATAATCAAAACAACATATTGGGCAACTTGTGTATAGGTAATACCTTTCATACCGCCAAGTACGGCATAAAAGAAAACTATGGCCATACCAATTAATACACCACTGTTAATATCTACTTCCAGAAAGCGGGAGAATACAATCCCAACCCCGCGCATTTGGCCGGCAACGTAAGTAAATGAAACAAAAATAGCACACACAACAGCTACAACACGTGCAGTGTCAGAATAGTAGCGCGTACCAACAAAATCAGGAACTGTAAATTTTCCAAATTTTCTTAAATATGGTGCCAGTAATAATGCCAGTAAAACATAACCGCCTGTCCAACCCATCAGGTAAACAGATCCATCACGGCCAATAAATGAAATTAAACCTGCCATTGAAATAAATGATGCTGCGGACATCCAATCAGCTCCTGTAGCCATACCATTTGCCAAGGCCGGGACGCTACGATGGGCAACATAAAAGTCACTTGTGGATCGGGCCCGTGACCAAATCGCAATACCTATGTATATTGAAAAGGTGAAGCCAACAAGAATCCAGGTCCAAGTTAAAATACTCATATTTTTACCTTTCTAATTTCGATTTAAATAACTAATTATTCTTCGTGAACGTCGTATTCACGATCCAGCTTGTTCATTAAATGAACATAAACGAATATCAAAATCACGAATACAATTTCAGATCCTTGCTGGGCAAACCAAAAGCCTAATTTAAATCCAAAGAAGCGGATTGTATCCAGCTGTTCGACCAGGAGAATACCAAATACATAAGATACCACAAACCAAACTGAGAGCAGTATCCCAACATATCTGATATTTTTTTTCCAATATTCCTGAAGATTTTTTTTATCACTCATAAAACGTCTCCAATGCTTTGTTTAGAGTTTAAATTTTTTCTGTTTGTAGAAACCTAAAAGTAACTATCTCTCCATCAGACAAAGTTACTTTTAGTTAAAAAAGAGAAATGTAGAAAATAGTAATCTTATATTGTCCGCATCCTCGGTGTTTTCAACTTCAAGCTTTGAGTTAGCTGTTCCATACGCCGCGGCTGTATATTCTAATTCAACGGCAAACCGTGCTTTTCCAGAATTCCATACTGCTCTTGGAGAAACACGCAAAACACTGGCAATATTAGAGCCACGCATTTTTGCTGTGCCAGCCTTTGTATCTTCATCAGCTCCATTATTGGCAGTATAACCTGCAAAAACACCAACCTGGAAATCGCCATGTGTATGGATATCTGTCCAAACCGATAAATTATTGGTAGAAACGTAAGAAGAGCTGTCAGCATCAAAAGCATACCCGCCAAGCATTAGCAAATCTGTCATATTTTGTCCAAGTACTCCCTCAGCTTTTATTGTTACCGCATCGGTTACAAGTTTTGCATAACCAAGAAATGAAATTCCGGTTACAGTTTCATCGCTTGAAAGAGATGGCCTCAAAGATTTATAATCAACACCCCCGCCAAAAACATGCTTTCCTGATGTAAGTTGAATTTGTGCATGAAGATTTGGGACTACAGCATCCCTTAAAGATTTACTACCGCCGGAACTTGCAAAATCGCGCTGCGACATGGCTGCAGCAATAAGTTTAACATTGTCGGAAACTTTTTGTGTTAAACGGATTTGCGGATTGCGTGAAAAAGGCTGAAAGGGAACACCTGTATTAAAGGAAACAGTTCCGGGAAAAACGGCTGTTACAAACATTGGGTGCCAGTATTGGCCAAAAAGCATTTGCGTATTGTCCCAATCAAAGGTTGCAAACGCATGTCGTAACCGAAAGCCATTTACATCGGCTGCAGAGTGTCCGAAAAATGCGCCTTCTACAACCCCCTTTACTTTTGCTCCAAATGCATCCGGTGCGCTTATTGATGTTTTTAAGCGTGTTTGAATGGCGAGCATATTAAAACTTGGATTATCATTCGCATCTGATGTAATTGCCGGATAGAGATGAAAATGTCCTTCACGTGCAGCAACAACCTGCCGTGTGTCAAAAAAGGCATCAAATTTGACAAACCCGGAAAATTTAACGCCGAATTCACCATCTTGAGCTAAAGCCGTGCCTCCTACTAAAAAAATACAAAAGAGCAAAATACCTTTGTGCATAATTAGTACCTCCTAATAAAGTATAAATAGAATAATATGTCCGATGGAAGGAATTGAGTTTTGCTCTCCTTATGCGAAAAGTATGCCAACCAAAGTGATTAAATGCACTAGTGATGATAAAAGGGGGCTAAATTCAATATTATTAAAAGATTATATAAATTAATCCAGTTGAAACCATTAAAATATCAATAAGTGAAACCGCGACACGCGTGTCTTTATAATTTGAAATTTATTATGAAGGTTTATTAAATATTAATTAGCAATAAACTATATAAGTGCAGTAATATTAATAGTTTAAAAGGAGGTTAATGAAGTGTGTCATAGATGTCACATCAAATAATGTGACATGTTTGTCATCCTATTTGGCGATTAGCGCTATATTTTGTTTTTAAATTGGGAAGCTTCAATCTGATGTTTGGTAAGCAGGCGTTGAAAAGTTCTCCTGGGAACCTGGGCTTCTTGGGCAGCATGGGATATATTACCTGAAGTCTGTTCAAGGTATTGCAGTAATAATTTTTTTTCTATTTTTTGGATATTAGATTCTTTTATTTTCATTAATCCAAGATTTAAATCAATTAAATTATCTGCATCTGCGCTTTGATTGGAGTTTTTTTCTACAGGCAAATCAGAAACTTCCAGAATATTTTCATTGGCCATAATAACGCCTCTTTCAATTACATTTTTTAGTTCCCGTATATTGCCAGGCCAGGAATAGTTTTGTAATTCTTTTATCACGTCATTAGAAATTGTTTTAACTTTACTGTCAAATTTATCATGGGTGTTTTTTAAAAAGTGATATGCAAGAAGGCTTATATCTTCTCTCCGCTCCCTAAGGGCCGGAAGCTCAATTGTAAAAGCGTTAAGCCGGTAAAAGAGATCAGACCGGAAAGTATTTTCTTTAATTGATTCTTCCAGTTTGCTATTTGTGGCGGCTATTATGCGTACATTCACTTTTTTTGTCTCAAAGCTACCAACCCGGCGAATTTCCTGAGATTGCAAAAATCGTAACATTTTTCCCTGCATTTCAAGGGGCATATCACCAATCTCATCTAAAAATACAGTTCCGTTATTCGCTATTTCAAGTAGACCCGGGCGGTCTTCTTCTGCGCCTGTAAAAGCTCCCTTTTTATAACCGAAGAGTTCACTTTCAAAAAGGCTGGCACTTATTGCGGTGCAATTTACTGTAACCATTGGCGCATCCCGCCATGGGCTTACCTGGTGTATTGTCCTAGCAACCATTTCTTTGCCTGTTCCGCTTTCGCCACGTATAAGAACGGTTGTTTGTGTTGGGGCAACGCGGCTAATTTGGTTACCTATTTCTTTCATGCGGTTGGTGTGCCCCATAATCATTTCATGGGTAACATATTTTTTTATATTAAGGCTAAGATAGTTTTCTAAAATTTTCCGTTTGCTGGTTTCATCTACCATTGTCCAGATTAGCATTGCGCTGACTTTACCAATTAAAACACTACCGGGCATTTTATCCTGCATAAGTTTATGCTGTAGAATCTTATCGCCGGTAACATTTAATATAAGGTCAATAGTTTCATCACGGATAAACTCTTTGTAGTCTTTTGATGTGGGGAGATTTTCTTCCCTGGCTAATTTCATGGCAGGGCTATCCGGCTTTTTATCAATTACGCCTACAACTTGGATCGATGGATCGCTGCGGAATTGCTCCAAAAGTTGCCGGCCATTATTATCACCACCAATTAAGAGAAGGCGAATTCCCTGTGTATTCGAATCGGTTTTTTGATTAATTGGCATGATAGGTTTCATTAAAAGAAAATTATATTGGCTTGGCAAAAGTGTGGCTAAAATACAGACTTTAGAGTGAACGGTGCAAGTAGGGGCAGTTTAGCCAGGGATTTGATATTTTATCCAATCAGGATTTATTAAAAATTAGCTTGTGTTCATCAAATGGTTTCTTATAAATTAATTACAAATCCACAAATCAAAAGATTCAATTTTGTACTGATTTCCATTTCGCTTAAATTACCCGCTTTAAAATAATTGGACATCATTTTGATTCTAATAAACAGCCTTCTTTTTTTTGCCGGATTACTTTTACTTTATATAGGTGCCGAGTTATTGGTTCGCGGCTCTTCACGCATTGCATTAATGTTGAGGATCTCTCCAATAATTGTTGGATTAACAGTTGTTGCTTTTGGTACGTCTTCACCTGAATTTTTGGTTAGCTTTTTTGCGGCCTACAAAGGAAATATTGATATTTCAGTTGGAAATATTGTTGGCAGTAATATTGCAAATATAGGACTTGTTCTGGGTTTCTCTGCACTGCTCAGGCCAATATCCCGTTTAAAAGATAGTATTAAAAATGAGTTAATCTGGGTAACAGCTGTATCAATATTATTCTGGATATTTGCCATGGATAATTCGGTTGGCCACTTTGAAGGCGGTATACTGTTCTTTGGCATTATTTTATTTACAGTGTTACTGATTAGGACAAGCATAAATAACCGCTCCCAACAAAGTACTGAAGATATTCCACATGTCGATACAGGTTGGTCTTTCATAGATTCACTTTCTAATAAAAGCAAAGTCATAATCTTTTTGATATGGACTATTATTGGCATTATTGTTTTGGGCTATGGTTCAAAAGTAACTATCGATTCGGCAACTGCCATTGCAGAAGAATTAGGCATAAGCCAGGTTATTATTGGCTTAACAATGGTTGCTTTCGGAACATCCCTTCCGGAACTGGCCACTGGGATTATTAGCGTTATAAAAAAGGAAAATGAATTGCTGGTTGGTAATGTAATTGGCAGCAATCTTTTTAATATCCTGGGTG
Source organism: Calditrichota bacterium (assembly GCA_013112635.1). Taxonomy (NCBI): domain Bacteria; kingdom Pseudomonadati; phylum Calditrichota; species Calditrichota bacterium. Next base: position 34,913 of record JABFGF010000012.1, read on the forward strand.
TTGCCGGCCCAATAGCTTTGTTTTTCCCAATTCCTATTACCGAGTCTGTAATATGGGCCGACTTCCCTGTAATGCTCGCTTTCACTTTCTTATTAATTATCGTCATGTTTGGCATAGGTAAAATTAACCGTTTTATAGCTGGGATTTTATTTCTTGGTTACTTAACTTATATGACCTTAATTGTAATAACCCGCTAGTCACTTCTTTGTAATTATTCTACCTAATCCCAATTTTTTTAATGTGTTATCAAGATTAGACGATAAAAGGTTTTATACTTTTTAAATCGTTAAAAAAAATGAAATTATATCAAAGTAACTGCGAAGATAATACTTTAGCCGCGTCTCTTGGGCATATTATCCTCTACTCATTTTTATTTTTATTACCGGATGATGGTCTATACCATCCATCAATTAGTATTTATACTGTTCTGGCGATTATCTCACTTACAATACCTAAAATTGCTCTTATTTTTTTTAACAGAGGTAAAAAATATGAAGAAATAATTGCATTCATTTTAATTGAATTAAGTGCTGTCTTTTGGACAATTACATATATTTCCGAAATAGTTCTTTCTTCACAGCTAAATCATTATATAATCATTTTGTTTTTAAATATAGTTGGTATTTCTTTTATTGCTTCATTTGCCCTGTTTAAAAACCTTTCGTTTAATTATTTGTTTAATTCAACTCTATTAATAGTCTCAGCACTATTTACGTTTCTGTTTTTAGAAGAATTACAATTGCCATTTATTTTAATTTTCTTGCTAAGTTTTGTCATTGGGATTTCTTATAGTAAAGTCCACAATAAAAACTGGTTAGAATTCTTAGCGGAAAAAGATCGAAGTATTCAATATTCGCAAGCCTTGGCAAAAACAAATGAAAAGCTTAAAGAGGCATTGGCAAAAGCAGAATCTGCCACACGTATGAAAGGAGATTTTATTGCTACGGTAAGCCATGAAATTAGAACACCTATGAATGGTATTCTGGGAATGACCACACTGTTAAGAGACAGCAACCTCAATGAAGAACAAAAAGAATTCGTTGACATGATCCAAAGTTCTGCTGATTCGCTACTCACAATAATTGATGATATTTTGGATTTTTCAAAACTTGAATCGGGGAAATTGAGAGTTGAGAATGTTTCCTTTAATATTTTAGAGGTCCTTAATGAAATTGCTGTCGTTTTTGGAGAGCTATCTAGCTCAAAAGGGTTGGATTTTCAATTAAAAATGGAAGATGAGTTTCAAAATAATGTTATTGGTGACCCGGTCCGTTTACGGCAAGTTTTAATTAACATTATAGGGAATGCCATAAAATTTACACTGCAAGGATATATAAAACTGTCAGTAAAAATGGATTCAATTGCCGGAAACATTAAAATGGTACAATTTAAAATTGAAGACACCGGTATTGGAATAGAGAAACAACAATTAGATACAATTTTTGATCGTTTTACCCAGGCCGATGCTTCAACAACACGTAAGTTTGGAGGAACCGGATTAGGCTTGGCAATTACTAAAGAACTTGTTGATTTGATGAGTGGTGAGTTACAAATTGATAGTAGGCCAGGAATAGGAACAGTTTTCTTAATTAAGATACCATTTAAGTTAGATAGTTCTTTAAGGGGCAATGAAGAAAAACCAAACAATAATAGAAACCTGGCCTCATTAAATGGAATAGCAAAAGGCAAAACAATCTTATTAGTAGAAGATAATCTTATTAATCAAAAAGTTGCGTCTTTAATCCTGCAAAAGACGGGTTGCTCAATTGAAACAGCTTTGAACGGGCAGGAAGCTGTTGAAATGGTTAAATCAAACAATTATGATCTTATTTTTATGGACATCCAAATGCCGGTATTAAATGGTGTCGAAGCAACTGCTAAAATTCGTGTTTTACAACAAAATGATAAATACACGCCAATAATCGCTATGACGGCAGATGCCATGAAAGGTGACCGGGAAAAATATATAAGTGCCGGCATGGATGATTATATCAGTAAACCTATTAAGCAGGAAGTGCTGTTCAGCGTTCTCTCGGAGTGGATATCTAAAAACAATAATAATACTTAATCACCTTAGTTAGTCCTTTTCTCCTCGTATTCAATAAATTCATTTTTTTTGGTTCTATTGTCACGTTTCTTTATGCTTAAAATTCTCTTGTAACAATTTAAGTTTTAGATTCGTAGAAAGTTTGCAATAAAAAGCCGACTCTTTTGTCTATAATTAAAACAAACAGATTGATCCTCTTTTAAATGAAAATTAACATTCGAGAACTCTCTAAAATATATCCAAATAAAAACAAAGCTTTAGATAATGTTTCCTTTGAAATATCTGATGGTTTGTTTGGGCTTCTTGGCCCAAATGGGGCTGGTAAATCAACATTGATGCGTATTCTCGTTACATTGATGAAACCAACAAAAGGATCAGTGACAATTGATGGTTTTGATCTGCAAAAAAATCGTAAGGAAATCCGTGGTTTATTGGGTTACCTGCCACAAGACTTTAGTACATTTCCTAAAATAAAAACATGGGAGTTTCTCGATTACAGTGCACGTTTGGCCGGTCTTTCCAATAAAAAAAAACGTATCCAAAAAATAGATTTACTTCTGGAAAAAGTTGGCTTGTTCGATTCGCGTGAAAAGCTGGCCAGTAAGCTTTCCGGTGGAATGAAAAGGCGTGTTGGAATTGCCCAGGCATTGATCAATGATCCCAAAATATTAATTGTTGATGAGCCAACCACAGGGCTGGATCCTGAAGAAAGAATTCGCTTCCGCAATTTATTAACGGAAATGTCCAGGGACGAGCGGATAATTATTTTATCAACTCATATAGTTGGTGATATTTCCAGCACATGCCATGATATGGCTTTGTTAAGCAAAGGCAGCCTTGCTTTTAAGGGAGCTCCAAAAGACTTAATTGAACAAGCTGTTCCTTATACATATCAACTTGAAGTGGATTATTCTGAGCTTGAAAAAGTAAAACAGGAACACATAGTTATTTCCACCGTGCCAGTCGATAGTGGATGGCAGGTAGATGTTGTTGCAAAAAATATAAATGGATTTAAAGCCAGACAAATTGAGCCTAACCTTGAACACGCCTATGTCTGTTTTATGGAATTGTTAAATTAGTTTTTAATTGTTGTCATTCTGAACGAAGCAATTACGGAGTGAAGAATCCCATTGCTTCAGGGGATACTTTGTGCCTCAGCATGACACTCTGTTTTTTTTGAGACAAAATTTATGATCAGCTTTTATCAATCAATAAAAATAAATGCTATTTACGAAATAAAAATCCTGCTTAGGGGTTGGTTTTTTCGCATTTTTGCAATTGGGTCTATTGTCAGCCTGGCTGGTATGAATGTTCTTTTTCACAGTTCAGTATCACCTGTCCCGCGGTTTATCCACTCAATGGATTCGTTTCTGCCGTATATGAGCATTGCCATGCCACATTATTTACTTATTGTGGTGCTAATTTTTCTCACAACGGATTTGTATAAACGCGATAAAAAGTTTAATACATCCGATGTGGTTTATATAAGAGATATGAGTAATCTCAGTTTTTTACTTGGCCGAATTTCCGGTATCCTAATGCTCTTTTTTGCGCTTGATTTTATATATATTTTAAGCGGCGCTATTGTAAATCTGTTTTTCAGCAATCTCAGTTTTATCTGGCAGGTATATTTTATTTATCCTCTTTTGCTTTCTATGCCGGCGCTAATTTTTGCCGTAGGGCTTACAATGTTTTTAATGCATGTTGTCCGCAATCAGGCAGTTGTAATAATCCTGGTGATTGGCTTGCTGGTAGCATCTGTTTTTTATGGCTCTGATTTTGGTTTTCTGATGTTTGATATTCTGGCTGCAAAACTTGCATTTACTTATTCAGATTTTACGGGACTCAGCAATTTTACTACTCTTGCATCTCAAAGGCTTGGCTGGTTTGGTTTAGGATTAGTTTTTATGTTGCTGAGTGTATTGCTGGTTCAGCGGCTGCCACAATCAAAAAAAGCTAAAGTTTTTATTATTATATCTCTTATAGGTATGCCTCTTGTTAGTGGATCATTCTTTTTCAATTATTACAATTATTATAAAGAAGGTGAGCAGCTAAGAGAAAAAGTTGCCAGGCAAACAGAATTATTCTTAACAAATGAAACGGTACATGTAAACAGCTATGATCTAAATGTAAAACATGAAGGCAATCGTCTTTTTGTAGAGGCAAAACTTGGTTTCGAAAATAGGTCAAATCACCCGATTGATACGGTAAAATTTTTGTTAAATCCCGGGTTGCAGATAAGCAGGGTTTCTCAAGCCGGAAGAGACTTAACTTTTAGCCAGAATGGAATTGTTGCCAAAATTTTATTGGATGAAAAATTAATCCAAACAAAATCAGGTTCACTTCAAATTACTTATTCCGGCTCAATTGATGATCGCATCGCGTATCCACATATTATTGGTGAAGACAGAGACCAAACACATTATATTTGGATGTACCGGATGGAAGCGCGTTATGGTTTTACCGAGGATAATTATCTGCTTTTACCACCTGCGCTTTATTGGTATCCCAAAACATATACTGCCGGCCATCGAGATATTTTAAAACCATTTTCCGCGTTTTCCTTAACTGTTCAAACAAGCAAAGATTTAATAGCCATTTCCCAGGGGAATGTAATTAATAATGAACCAGGGATATTTGAATTTGAAAATACAATTTCCTTAAAAGAAATTTCTTTGATAATCGGGCCTTACGATAAGAAAACCATTCAGGTAGATAGTTTGGAAATCAGTGTCTATTCTTATGAGCAACACGACTATTATAAAGAATTTTTTAAAGAAATCGGAGATACTCTTCCCGAAGTTGTTAAAAGCCAGTTGCAGGATTTTGAGAATAAAGTAGGATTGAGTTATCCATTTGACCGTTTTACAATCGTTGAAGTTCCTATTCACCATCACGCCTATCAACGCAACGGACGTTTAAATGCAGATTTTTTACAAGCTGAACAAGTTTGGCTTCCGGAAAATATGGCCACTCTCTCTTCATCCTATTTCAAACATCAGCAGGAAAGGCAGAAGCGTTTTGGAAACCGAAGCAACCAGACTTATACGGATTTGGAAAAAGAGATTATGCTTTTCCGGCGCTTTGTAAACAACACTTTTATTGGTATGGAAGGCCGCCGCTTTGGTGATGAAAATCTTATGTCATTTGTCCCGGACCTGAATGTTTATCCATTATTTCTAAATTTTTGCCTGGCATTGGGAGATGAAGAAAACCAGGCTTTTGCAATTGCTTTGGAATCGAACTTGCGTCAGGATGCAATTTTTCAAGGACCGCGTAACCGCTGGAGTATTGGAGAACTTACAACAACCGAAGAAGCAAATCTTGCATTAAGCGATACTAGTTTAGATGTTATTATGAAAGCTGCGGATGAAGATTTGGTTAATAAAGTGTTGGCTGTTAAAGGGAGCTATCTTTTAAAAAAACTAAAACATATTTTGGGTGAAAGTGGCTTTGATAATTTTATGCAGAATATGATTGCTGAAAATCGTTTTAAATCTATTTCGGTGGATTCGATTGCCGGTATTTTGAAAAGTGATCACAATTATGATATGACCTCTGAATTAAAACAGTGGAGATATGATGATCGTTTACCGGGATATTTGATAAGAGGCTTTGAGCTTTACCAGATAAGGGACGGTGACCGCTTAAGATATCAGGTACTTTTTTCTGTTTATAACCCAACACCGGTAAGTGGATTAATAGAAGTTGAATTTTCCTATCCGGGTGAAGGACGCCGTCGTTTTATGGAAGGTATTACTGCAAATAGTGAACAATGGTTGTATGAAATAGAGGCAGAAAAATCTCTGCAAATAGGAATCGTTTTAGATGCAGAACCACGGGCCATTAGGGTGAATACATTAGTTTCTCAAAATTTGCCAACAGTGTACTCACATGTTTTTGATGATGCAGAATTAAAACAAAACACGAAAGCAATAGAAGGGCAATTATTGTTTAGCTGGATGGATGAGGTTGAAAAGGATGATGCGATAAGTGACAATAGCGGGGAAGATTTTGGATATGTTCACCCACAATATCACAGCCAGTTAAAAGAATGGATACATGAAGATGCCAATAAAGAAAAAGATGAGTATGAAGGGTTTGCCTGGTGGTATGGCCCGTCTCAATGGAAAAAATTAAAATTCCCATCTTTTTATGGGGAGTTTGTGCACTCTGCTTATTATGCCAGAAGCGGTTCCGGCGAAAGAAAAGCTACCTGGGTAGCAGATATCCCGGAAGATGCATTTTACCAGGTATATGTTCATGTTCCCGATAAAAGTGATTTCCGCAGAGGGAGACGTGGTGGTGAAAGCTTCGGGGTTCAAAAGTATATTATCTACCACTCTGATGGTGAAGATGAAATAGAACTTGATTTTTCGGAAGCGGAACCAGGCTGGAATTATATGGAAACATATTATTTTAAAGAAGGACAAGGCAAAGTTGTTTTAACAGATGATAGCGATGGCCGAATGGTTGTAGCCGATGCTGTTAAATGGGAATTGAAAGAATAAACTGGAATAGAACGAAACGTAATACGGCATTAGATCGTCAACCTGAACTTGGTTCAGGTTCTACTTATGTAAAGGATGCCAAATTAAACTAGGCATGACGAAATTCATTCCTTATAACAAAATTTTTAAAGAAAGACAATTTATGAAGAAATTCAGTATTCTTATTGTGGGATTATTTTTATTCCAGTTTGCGGCTGCACAGGAAATAATAAATTTTGATGATGCTATGCGTATAGCGAGGGAAAACAGCCCAACTATAAGGCAGGCACGTTTTAGCCTGGAACGCAGCCAGGAATTGCTTAATGCTCAGGAGGCTGCCCTGAACTCCCGTTTCAGTTTAAATGTTGAGCCATTTTTATTTCAACGCAGCCGTAACTTTCAGGCATTACTTGGCCGGTTTAATGATTCTGAAGAGAAACGTTCCAGTGCCACATTTATTGTAGCCCAACCCATTTTGCTTACAGATGGAACACTTTCTTTGCAGAACACTTTTCAATACAGAGATACGCAAAGCGAATTTCAAGGTGATGTTCAGAATAAGATTTATAGTAACAACCTGTTTTTATCATTTAGCCAGCCTTTATTTACATACAACCGGACAAAACTGGCCTTGGAAGAGGTTAAAGCAGATCTGGATTATTCTTATCTAAATTACGTTATTAATGAACTGCAGTTGGAGCAGCAAGTTGCTAATCTTTTTTATAGGACCTACCAAAATAAACTGGCCCTGCAGGTTGCACGTGAGGATTTATCCAATACAAAACAAAGTTATGAAATAATTGAAAATAAGGTTAATGCAGGGTTGGCAGCAAAAGAGGAGCTTTTTCAGGCAGAGTTAAACCTGATTACCAGCCGCTCTTCGGTACAAAACAGCGAAGTGACCTTGCAAAATTCTTTAGATGATCTTAAGCAGCTTTTGGGTATTGATTTGTATAAAGAAATATCTGTTGCAACTGAAATAAGCCAGGATAAAATAGAAATATCCGCTGAGCGGGCAATAAAGCTGGGGCTGGCAAATCGCCTGGAGCTGCGACAAAGAGATCTTGATATACGTAGCTCGAAGGCCAGTTTAATAAGGGCCGCTGCTACAAATGAGTTTAAAGGGAATTTAAATCTGAGTTATGGATTTATAGGAAATGATGAAGCTGTAAATCAAATATTTGATAATCAGGACCAAAACCAGAGCGCCAGTATTTCATTTGATATTCCGATTTATGATTGGGGAGAACAGGAATCCCGCGAGAAAGCTGCTCAAATATCTGTCATGACTTCTGAATTCAATCGGGAAGATGAAAAAGTAAATATTATTATTGGGCTAAGAAAAGCCTATCGTTCACTGGAGAACCAATCGCTGCAGATTGACCTTGCAAAGCAAAATGTAAAAATTGCCCAGCAAACTTATGATATCAATCTTGAGCGATATAAAAACGGTGACTTAACAAGCATGGATTTAAACTTGTTCCAAAATCAGCTTTCTACAAAAAAGAACAACCTGGTTGATGCGCAAATTAATTATAAACTTTTACTCTTGGATTTAAAAGTACAGGCCTTATGGGATTTTGAAAAAGACAGGGCTGTGGATATTCAAAAACAAAATCGTTAAGCGTGTTGCGAAGAGCGTTTTATCCAAAGCAGATATTATGCAAGTTGGAAAAAAGATTTGATGTAATTTGAGAAAAAACGCTTTTCGCATTACACCGTACACCATACGGTATTTTATAAGGAGATATTAAATTGAAACAAACATTACTATTTCTGTTAGTATTTTTACTCGCCATTTCTTGTGATGACAGTGATGCCGATGACGCACTTGAAATTATAATCCCGGTTAATGTAACTGAATTGAAGCGATCTAAGATAATGGAATTTATCACTTCAACTGCGGATATAATGGCGCACAAAAAAGAAACGGCTTTGTCTCAGTCAGAGGGATTTTATCGCCTGGCAGTAAATCCAAAAACCGGAAATCCTTTTCGGCCCGGAGAAAGTATTCAAAAAGGACAGGTAGTTATCTTTATTGATAATCCGGAATTTGAAAACAATATTGCTTATGAATCAAAAAAATTAAACCTGGATATTTCTAAACGTGAATATGAAAAGCAACAATCTTTATATGAAAAAGGCGGGGTTACACAGCGCGAACTGATCAACGCTGAACGTACTTTTATTGACTCGGAATATGCTTTTGAAAATGCCAAAATTCAGCTTGGTAAATTACGAATTGAAGCCTCATTTGATGGAATTATTACAAGCCTGCCATATTATACAAAAGGGGTTTATATTTCCGTAGGCCAGCCCATGTGTGAAATTATGGATTATAAAACCATGTACGCCGAGGTTGCATTTCCTGCAAAAGAATTGGGCCAGGTTAAGGCAGGACAATTTGTTAGGGTAACGCAATACAATCTCCCTGGAGATACGCTAATCGGTACAGTTGAACAGGTTGATCCTGCTCTGGAAACTCAGAGCCGTTCATTTAAATCAAAAATTGTTGTTGATAATCCTGACAATAAATTGAGGCCCGGAATGTTTGTAAAGTTGGAGACGATTGTTGCATCGCAAGACAGTGCGCTTGTTATTCCTCAGGATGTGATCCTTTCCAAACGGCAGGGTAAAACAGTTTTTATAGTTGAAAAAAGTGCGGCACAGCGACGGGTTATTGCAACCGGTCTTGAAAATGAACAAAACGTTGAGGTTCTGAGCGGACTTAAAGAAGGAGATCGCTTGGTTATAAAAGGTTTTGAAACATTGCGGCACCACTCTAAAGTAAAAATTGTCAGGTAACGTTTTTAAATGTGTGAGAATTTAATTCCCCTCTTGGGAGGGGCAAGGGGTGGGTCATTTTATTTACAAGAATAGTGTTTAAATGAAAAATAAAACAATTCTTAAATACAAACCAGAACTTGTACCTCTGGCAAGAAAACTCCGTAATAATCAAACTTATTCCGAACGATTGTTATGGAAGCACTTGAAAAGTAAACAAATAAGAGGATTTGATTTTGACCGCCAAAAACAAATTGATAACTATATATTAGATTTTTTCTGCAACGAGTTAATGTTGGCTATTGAGATTGACGGTGAAAGCCACAATGATAAAGAAAAATATGATCATGACCGTCAAAAACGATTAGAAAGTTTGGGGATATTGTTTTTAAGGTTTGATGGACTGCAAGTTATAAATAACATTAATGGGGTATTACAAGTGATATACGATTGGGTTGATAATTACAAAGAACCCACCCCTAACCCCTCCCAAGAGGGGAATTTAAGCAATCATTAAAATAACCTACTCTTCTGTAAACATAATATAAACCTCTTTCCTGAGAGATTGTGTTTTGGGAAAAAGGTGTAAATAAGAAAATAATTATGAAATCAATTAGTGAATTTTCGGTTAAATACCCGGTAACTGTTTTAATGCTCATCTGCGCAGTTGGCCTGCTTGGGTTAATCTCTTTTGATCGCCTTTCTGTAGATCTCTTTCCGGATATGAATAATCCACGTATTTATATTGAAGTGGTTTCCGGTGAGCTGCCTCCAGAAGAACTGGAACGCAAATTTATTGACAACATCGAAGCATTGGTTATGCGCCAGAGAAAAGTTGTTTCGGTGGCATCTATCCTGCGTGTGGGTCAGGCCCAAATTACAGTTGAATACGATTGGGATGCAGATATGGATGAAGCATTTCTGGATCTGCAAAAAAACCTCGCACAATTTTCTCAAAACTCAGACATCGATGAATTGAACCTTTCTCAATATGATCCAAATGGAGCCCCTGTTTTACTGATTGGATTATCACATGATGAAATTACCGATATGGATGCCCTGCGCCGTATTGGTGATAATTATATCCGCAATGAACTGATCCGCTTGGATGGTGTTGCGGCTGTAGAAGTTGTGGGTGGCCAGGAAAAAGAAGTACGCATAGAAACTCAGGAACAGATTCTTGACGCTTTTAATCTCAGTATTGCCGACGTTGCCAGTCAAATTCAAAGTGCTAATCTTGATTTAACCGGCGGTTCGATTGAAGAGCTTGGGAAAAAATATGTGATTAAAGGTTTGGGGGCTTTTGAAAACCTTGATGAAATAAATAAGGTAGTAGTTACTTATAAAGGCGGGGACGAACAAGGCCAAAACCAGATACCGGTATTTTTAAGTGATATCGGCAAAGTTAAATATGTAAATAAAGATGCACAGAGCATTGTAAAAATTAATGGTGTGCGCAGTGTGGGGCTGGCTGTTTATAAGGAGACAAAAACCAATACTGTCACAGCTGCCGAAACTGTAATCGAAGCCTTAAAAGTTATTAAAAAAGCTTTACCGGGATATAAATTTTCTGTGATCAGCAACCAAGCTAAATTTATAAGTAGTGCCATCAATGAAGTTGAACAAAGTGCCATTTATGGAATTTTACTGGCAGTAATAATTTTATTTGTTTTTTTAAGACGAGCAGGTACCACAATTATCATAAGTTTGGCCATACCCATTTCCATTGTTGCCACGTTTAACCTGATGTATTTTAATGACTTATCGCTAAATATAATGACCCTTGGCGGATTAGCTCTCGGAGCAGGAATGCTGGTTGATAATGCCATTGTGGTAATGGAAAGTATTTTTCGCAATCTGGAAGAAGGCCTTTCTCTAAAAGAGGCAGCAGTAAAAGGAACATCACAGGTATCTGGTGCTATAACAGCTTCAACAATTACAACCATTATTGTTTTTCTACCAATAATTTATGTACAAGGCCCTTCAGCAGAGTTGTTTAAAGCGCAGGCCTGGACGGTAGCATTTTCACTGATTGCTTCACTGGTTGTTGCAATTTTAGTGATTCCCATGTTGAGCAACTGGATTTTGAAAGACAAATCAACACAGAGCGAATCGATCCGTTTTGAGGGTTATAAATCTTTTCTTGAAGCAACACTTTCTAAAAGAAAAATTGTACTTGGTGTGGCCGTGATTGTAGTTGCGTTGACCGTACTGGCTGCATTTTATATGAAGAGTGAATTTATACCAAAAGGGAAAAGCGAATCATATAGTCTGGAAATAAAGCTGCCCGAAGGTACCAATCTTGATTTCACCGATAAGTTTGTTCAGGGTTTTGAAAAAAGCCTGGCCAGTGTTATTGGTGATAGTTTGATTGAAATGTATACTCAAATTGGTGAGATGCCATCCTCAGTCTCCGGTAACACGAGCGAATCGGTTCAGAGTGAAAACAGTGCGGTATTAAAAATCAGGTTTAACCAACAAAACAACGCGTATGCAAAACGTTTTACAGGATTTGTAACTGCTTATCTCGATTCTTTTGAACAGGTAGAATATTTACTCAAACCGGAAGGCTCTTCGTTAAGCGTCACTTTGGGAACGGATGTTTCTGCGCCACTTGTTGTGGAAATTGAAGGTGAAGAACAAGAGGAATTGAAAGCTTTGGCCGGGCAATCTTTGAGTGTCTTAAAGAATCTTCCAGTTTTACGAAACATTGAAACCAGCGTTCAAACCGGCAGGCCGCAGGTTAATTTGGTTATTGACCGTGTAGTTGCCGGATATAACAATCTAAGTATTGAACAAATCAGTAGTCAGTTAAAAGAATTATTGGGCGGGCAAAACTCTGGTTCCTGGGAATACCAGGGAGAGCTGCGGGAAATAAATGTAAACTATCCGGAATTGAGCTTGACCGATCTTGAGCAAGCATATATTTATAGCGGCGAGAAAAAAATTCCATTAACCGATCTGGCTAATTTTAATGTTATTGATTCTGAGCGCGAACTCTACCGTCGCAATCAAAAACGTATTGCCTGGATTAGTGCAGACTTTGATGAAAATTATTCTCTTTCAGAAATCGTTGCACAGGTCCAATCGGAATTGGATAAAATTACTTTCCCTCCAAATTATAGTTTTAAAATTACCGGCGAAGAAGAAAAACGCAGTGAATCTTTTGCAACCCTTAAGTTTGCATTATTGCTTTCTATTGTTCTGATTTATATGGTTTTGGCTTCGCAGTTTGAATCCCTGTTACACCCATTCACAATAATTTTAACAGTTCCGTTGGCAGCCGTTGGTGCAATTTTAATTTTCTTTGTTTTAAACATGAACCTGAATGTAATGGCCTACATTGGCATAATTATGCTCATGGGGATTGCTGTAAACGATTCTATAATTTTAGTGGATGCAATAAACAGGCAACGCCGTAATGGAGTAGAATTAATTGCTTCCATAGTTGAAGCAGGCCAACAGCGTATCCGGCCGATAATTATGACCAGCTTAACAACTATTTTGGCTTTGTTGCCTTTAACAATCGGTTTTGGCGAAAGTGCCGCGCTACGAGCGCCCATGGCAGTGGCTGTTATAGGCGGTTTAATCAGCTCTACAGGTTTGACGCTTATTGTAATCCCTTGTGTTTATTATTACATGGAAAAATTGCGGAGAGCCTGAACAAGTTCCCCTACAGTGAGGGGATTAATATTTACAATTTCGAACAGCTTTGGAGTGAATCGACTGTGTCGGTTCAGACATTAACACAGTTAATGCAATCCAAATAATAAACATTATGGCAAAAAAAATTACATCATTTCTGCAGCGTAAAGTCTTTATCTCAATGCTCTTTTTAGGGCTCTCGTTGTTAGGATTCATATCATACAAACAGCTTCAGCTTGAATTACTTCCGATAATTGAGTTGCCGTATCTAATTGTTCAGATCGGTTCCGGGCGGGAAATGGATCCCGACTATCTGGAGCGTGAAGCGTTAATTCCATTGGAAAGTGCTGTGGGCACGCTGGAAGATGTTGATAAAATAGAATCCTATGCCGGGCGTCGTTTTGGCAGTATTTTCATCAGCTACCGTTCTACAACAAACATGAAATATGCTTTCCTGAAATTACAGGAAAAAGTAGATGGAATAAAAGCTTCTTTAGCGGCTGATTTCTTTGTTCAGGTTATTAAAATTGATACCCAGGATCTGAGTAACATGTTTATGAATCTTCAGGTTAGGGGAAGCGGTGGCATTGATCGCATTCGTACAATAATCGATAAAGAGATAAAGCAGGAGTTTGAATCCATTGACGGTATTGCTAATGTAGAAGTTTTTGGCGGCCAGCTTAGTGCTGTAAATATTGTTCTGGATAACCAGCAAACAGAGGCATATGGAATCACGCCGGGAAGGATACGATCGCTAATTGCCCAATACCGGCAAAGTACGACTTATATCGGGCAGGTAAATAATTATCAGCTAAAAAATACGGTCAATGTAATTGGCGACTATACGCGTATCCACGAAATTGAAAATATTGTTGTTGATGCTCAGCGAAACATCCTGCTAAAAGATATTGCCGATATAACTTTTGATCTCCAGGAAGAGACATCTATCAGCCGCGTGAATAGCAAAGAAGCCGTAACCATGCAGCTTGTCCGGGATACCCAGGTAAACCTTATTTCCTTATCTCACGAAACACACTCGGTAATTGAGAGGCTAAATAAAACTCTGGCCCAGCAGGATATTGAAATTGTTGTTCAACAGGATAGTGCTGAAATACTTGAAGATAATATTGATCTGATAATCGAGCTTGCATTTTGGGGTGGCATCCTTGCTATAATTATCTTGTGGTATTTTTTACGTAACCTGCGTCTGGTTTTGATAATTGCCGTTACAATCCCTGTTTCTGTCTTAACTGCATTCAATGTTTTTTATGCTTACGACATTACTTTAAACAGTCTTACCCTGGTTGGAATTGCATTGGCGATTGGCATGTTGCTGGATAACAGTGTCGTTGTTTTAGAAAATATTTATCGTAATGCCAGAAAAACATCCGACTTTTTATCCGCCACCAAACAAGGAACCATGCAAATGGCCCGCTCGGTTTCTGCATCGACATTAACTACTATAGCCATTTTTCTACCTTTTCTTTTTGCAGATGAGTATATGATTCGCACAATCGGTTTTCAGATTGGTGTTTCGATAATATCTACTTTGCTCATTTCATTAATTGTGGCGTTGATTTTAATACCAATGGCGGCACATTATTTTCTATCGAGGGGAAATGGTTCAGCCGACTCAATACAATTTTCTTTAACAGCAGGAAAGTTTTTACCTTTTTATAATTTAATCTTAAAAACCATGTTGCGTTACCCGGCGCGCACAATAATTATTACTGTAGTGATTTTTGTTCTAAGTGTTGTTTGGGCACTTCTTTTAGGAATGACGAAAACTGAAGATATTGAGCTGGAGGATTTTAATCTTTATGTGACGATGCCGGAAGGTGCCACCCTGGAAAGTACAGATCTTGCGGTGCAGGAGTTGGAGGGAAAGTTTACGGAGATAGAAGAATTGCAAGATGTTGTCAGCCAAATCTATGAACAGGAGGCTGTGCTGACATTAAAACTAAAAGAAGATTATAAAGAAATTGATGATCGCAGCATTGCAGATGTAAAAGAGTTTCTTAATGAAATAATTGACCGCTACCGTACTGCCGATGTGAGTTTTGAGCAACCGGATAATAGCGAACGTTTTAGTGGACGAGGCGGTGGCGGCGGAGGTCCTGGTGGTGCAATGGGCGGTGGGTTAATGTCTGCTTTGGGCCTTTCGTCTACAGGCGGCAAAATAATAATAACCGGCAAAGATTTTAACCTGATGCGTGTTTTTGCAGATGATGTAGAAAGTGAATTGGATGAACTTTCATCCATAAGCCGGATTAGAAATAATGCAACACGAAAACGCCCGGAAATCCATTTACTGTTCGATCGTGAGCAATTGTCCCGTTTGGGAATAACCCTTAGTACAATCGCATCAGAGCTTTCATCATTCCAAAGTGAAATATCCACGGGCATGTCTTTTAAAGATGGATTGGATGAGTATGATATTGTTATCCGCAACGCAAATCTTGAAGAAAAGGACAGAAATGATCTTGAGCAGTTAAATATTCAATCCCAGACAGGAGCGGTTTATCCTCTTGGTCAAATTAGTGAAGTTTTTGTTGCAGAGGGAAGTGCAGGCATTAACCGCGTCAATCAGGAACGGCGAATTGAGCTGAGCTTTTATTACTTATCGGAGATTAATAGTTCGTCCACACTTTTAGAGGCAGCGCAAGATGAAGTTGAAGATGCAGTCGCATCAGTAGCTTTGCCAAGCGGAATCGCCATCCAGATAGAACATGATGAAGTTGATTTGGGTGATTTTAAATTTCTTTTTATTGTGGCTTTCATCCTCATATTTATGATTCTTTCATCGGTATTTGAGTCTTTGGTAAAACCATTTATAATAATGTTTACAATCCCATTGGCCGCAACCGGATCTTTATGGGCAATTATTTTTACAGGTAATACAATCGCCAATGTAAATGTATTAATCGGTCTGCTTATTCTTTTGGGGATAGTTGTTAATAACGGCATAATTTTAATTGACTATTCGCAGCAGTTAAGGCGCAAAGGAATGCGTATGCAGCGCGCAATTATGCTTTCCGGGCAGGCACGTTTACGGCCGATTATTATCACTGCTTTAACAACCATAGTTGCAATGATCCCTTTAGCTTTAGGAGAAGAGCAATATGTAACACGCATTGCTGCTCCATTTGCAATTGCAGTAATTGGCGGGCTTTCTTTAAGTACAGTTTTTACTTTGGTATTTATCCCGACTATTTATTCCGGTTTGGAAAACAGTATTATTTGGTTTAAAGAACTGCCATTGGTTAGTAAGCTTATTCAGGCTTTCTTTTTTATCGTTGGGGCCACTGCAATATATTTATACATAGAAAGCTGGATCTGGCAGTTCGCACTCTATTTTGCATTGGGTTTTATAATTCCGGGTCTGACCTATTTTATAGCAAATAGTTTGCGACAGGCGAAATCGGATTATATAAAAAGTGGTGAAAGTATAACCATAGAGATAAATAATGTTTATAAGATGTATGAGTTGCCGGGCCGTTTTTTAAAAGAGTGGAAGCGCAAGAAAGAACGAAATATTGCAGGTTCAAACGGGGCGCCGTTGTTAAAAACTGTTGTTAAAGATATTTGGAAATTTATCATCTGGGGTTTTTCGATTTATTTTGTCTATTTCTACCTTGAGTCCGGTTTTTGGATCGTAGTATTAATGCATGTGATTTATGGATTGACTCTGCATCTGGCTAAATCATTGTTGTCTTTACATGAAGAGAAAAAATCAATATGGAAAAACAGGATTTTTGCAACTCTGTTTTGGGGGGTTCCAATCCTGAATGTGTTGTTTATATTTTTAAGTTTAGAAAGCCTGACTGCAGCGATATTTATGTTTTTGATTTGGTCGGTAATGCTAATTGTTTATTCCGGTGCACGTAAATTGACCCTTCAAAAAATCGATATAAATAAAATAAGCGGGCGTCTTAGCGGGCTACGGAAATTATTTTACAGAATAGTTTCAGTGGTTCCATTGTTGGGTAAACGAAAACAACCATTTACTGCACTTGAGGGTGTGTCTTTAAAAATAGAGAATGGCATGTTTGGTTTACTTGGCCCAAATGGTGCAGGAAAAACGACTTTAATGCGTATAATCTGCGGCGTTCTGGATCAAAGTTACGGCACTCTTTCAATTAATGGTTATGATGTAAATAAACACCGCGAGGAATTGCAGGGACTAATTGGTTATTTGCCACAGGATTTTGGCATGTACGAAAACCTCACTGCAGAGGAATTTTTAAATTACCAGGCAATTCTAAAAAATCTACTCGATAAAAATGTGCGTCAGGAGAGAATTGATTTTGTTTTGGATTCTGTTCATTTGAATGAATCGCGTAATAAAAAAATTGGCTCCTTTTCCGGTGGAATGAAACAGCGGGTTGGCATTGCCCAAACTTTATTGCATTTACCGCGCATTCTTGTTGTGGATGAACCCACGGCAGGACTTGACCCGCGTGAACGAATACGTTTCAGAAATTTATTGGTTGAGCTTAGCCGTGAAAGGGTTGTCATTTTTTCAACACATATTATTGAAGATATTGCCAGCTCTTGTGACAGGGTTGCTATTTTAAACGAAGGCCAATTGTGTTATTTGGGAGTTCCCCAGGAGATGGCCGGTGAGGCACACGGGAAAGTATGGCAGGCAAACATAAGCGAAGAAAAATTTGAATCACTTAGTCAGGAAATGAAAGTTACTCATCATACCCGTATGGAAAATGAAATAAGGATCCGGGTTTTGTCAAAAGACAAACCTCTTGATGATGCAATTGCTGTAAATCCAACTTTAGAAGACGCTTATTTGTGGCTCCTGAAAAAATGAAGCTGCATTCAATTTTTTATATTAATGAATTGGTAGTTATGAGTTGCAGGTTAAAAACTACAGCTTGTAACATGTAACTTGGAACAAGTTCTAAAATGATACTAAATAGACTAAAACTTTTAATTACAATTGTCCGTGTAAACCTGAAGATAATTTTCGGAAATAAATTTATTTATTTTGTTTTGGCAGGAGTGGGTTTTTACCTGTTTGTTGCACTGATTGGATTGTTTGATGCAGATTGGTATCCTGACCAGGAAGATGTTTATTATACTATAATATTTCCGGGACTATTGTTAATATTTTATCCCACTGCTTTTGGAATTCAAAATGACATGGATTCCCGTACTTTGGAAATGCTTTTTGGGATCCCAAATTATCGATATAAAGTTTGGCTTGTTCGTTTGATTATTATTCTTTTTACCGTTTTTTTTATTTTGGTTTTTCTTTCCTGGCTAAGTTCCTATTTAATCGTTTCTGTACCAATTTTTGAGATGGCATGGCATCTTATGTTTCCGGTGTTTTTTGTTGGAAGCCTTTGTTTTATGGTTTCAACGCTTATTAAAAATGGAAATGGAACGGCAGCTGTTATGGTGTTGATTGGTCTTATTTTCTGGATAAGCGCCGGCATATTTGAATCTAGTAAATGGAATATTTTTTTAAATCCATACGATTTTCCTTATGACGTATATCTCTCAATTTGGGATGAGACAGTTTTTTATAACCGTCTGTATCTTGTGATTGGATCAATCCTTACAATTCTTGGCGGATTATTTCGCTTACAGAAACGTGAAAAATTCATCCAATAAATCCTTATCTTGTAATTGGTTTTCCTCCCTTCTTTATGCAAATAAAACAAATTCCAATCTAATGATCCTATTATCTATTTTTTAACTTTTTGTGAATATTTAAGTTTATTTTTAATAATGATTTGCAGAATTATTTGATCGGAAATTTGCGTTTGGAAAATGAAATATGGAGACTTTAATATGTTAATAAATAAATCGCCGGATATTAAGAGCTCGGAAATTACAGATGAACAGGATTATGTAAATCGACGAAAGTTTATAAAATTTTCACTGGCTACAGTTGGTGGAATGGCCTTAAACAGCCAGTCACTTTTTGCTGCTCAAAATAATTCGGGGTTGCGAGAGCTAAAAGATGTGAAGCCAAGCAAATTTAGTACAGTAGAGAAAAAAAATTCATGGGAAAATATAACCACGTATAATAATTTTTATGAATTTGGCACCGGCAAAGATGATCCGGCTGACTATGCCCATACTTTGAAAACCAAACCCTGGAAAGTTGAAATTTCAGGTCACTGTAATAAACCTGGCAATTATGATGTTGATGATATAGTAAAAAATAACCAGCTGGAAGAAAGGATCTATCGTTTACGTTGTGTTGAAGCATGGAGCATGGTTGTGCCGTGGATTGGCATTCCATTGAGCGCAATAATAAATAAGGCTGATCCAACTTCAAAAGCAAAGTATGTTGAGTTCACTACTTTGAATGATCCTAAACAAATGCCCGGACTTAGAAGTTCAGTTTTACCCTGGCCATATATTGAAGGTTTGCGTATGGATGAAGCAAAGAACCCATTGACGCTTCTTGCTGTTGGACTGTATGGCCGGATTTTACCAAATCAAAACGGCGCTCCAATCCGATTGGTTGTGCCATGGAAATATGGGTTTAAAAGTATTAAATCCATAGTAAAAATCCGCTTTGTGGATAAAATGCCACGTAATACCTGGAATGTAGCTGCGCCTCGTGAGTATGGGTTTTTTGCCAATGTAAACCCAAATGTTGATCATCCGCGCTGGAGCCAAAAAAGGGAAAGGCGTTTGGGCAATTTTTTTAAGCAGGAAACAGATCTGTTTAATGGCTACACAGAACAAGTTGGTCAAATGTATTCCAAGTTAGACCTTAATAAATGGTTTTAGTTAGCAAATTTATATATAAAGATTTTTAAAGAACTTGCCATAGGTCTTTATTCGGACTATATTAAGACCTAAAAAAGGACTGAATATGAAATTAAAAAATATTAAACCGGTGAGCTACTTCAAAGCCCATGCTTCCGAAATTTTAAAAAATGTATCCGATAACCAGGAAACATATGTAATCACCCAAAACGGTGAGGCCAAAGCAGTTGTGCAAAGCATTGAGGATTTTGAGATCACACAGAATACGCTGAACATGCTGAAATTGTTGAGTCAACGTGAACAGGAAATTAAGGAAGGAAAAACAATTCCAGCCAAAGAAGCTTTTAAACAGATCAGAAACAATATAGATCAATTTAGAGAACAGAATGAAAAATGAATTTTAATGTTACTCTAACTCCAAGTTCTCTAAAGGATATCAACGAAATATTTGAATACGTCTATCTAAATGATTCACTTAACAACGCCACCAAACTAATTTCCAGAATTGAGGAAAGTATCTTTTCATTAGATACTTTTCCTTTGCGAGGACATTCAATACCAGAGTTGGAAAGTTTAATTAAAAAGAACTACAAAGAGATTCATTTTAAACCTTATAGAATTATTTATCGAGTTGAAGATAGGGATGTTTATATTTTGGCAGTTCTCGATGGTCGTAGAAATATCCGTGAGTTACTTTTAAGACGAATAGATGATTAATGATAAAAAAAATCAAACCTGTACTTGTCTTCTTTTGTTTACTCCCAATATTGTATTTGATCTATGCTGCTTTTACAGATAACCTTGGGGCAAACCCAATTGAAGAATTATTACGCCAAACCGGTTTCTGGACTTTAATTTTTTTAGTAGCCACTCTATCAATTTCGCCAATAAGGAAATTCAGCGGCTGGAATAAAATTATTCAGTTTAGACGAATGATTGGTTTGTTTACATTTTTTTATGCTTTTCTGCATTTTGGAGTATACCTTGGATTGGATCGCTTTTTTGAATGGCCCGAAATTGTTGAAGATATTTCCAAACGGCCGTTTATTACGATTGGTTTTTCGGCGTTTATTTTGCTGATTCCGCTGGCCATAACTTCTACAAAAGGCTGGATTAGACGGTTGGGCAAAAAATGGAAAAAGCTTCATTACCTGGTTTACTTGGTTGCGGTTTTAGGGGTTGTTCATTTTTGGTGGCTGGTCAAAAAGGATATCACTGAGCCTATGATTTTTGCAATTATTTTTACGGCACTCTTTGGAATTCGAACAATCAAATCCCAAAAAAGAAAATGAAATCTAATAAGATAATTACAGTTTATACTTCACAAAATCAGACTGACCACATTATGGTTCAATCCATTTTAGAAGGGCAGGGCATAAAATTTTTTACAAAAAATGAAAACCTGCAAAACCTATTTGGTGTCGGTCAATTTTCCACCGGATATAATCCCATTACAGGTCCAATGGAAATTCAGGTTCATCCACAGGATGTAGAAATTGCCAAAACGGTAATAAAAGATTATCTGGGGAATGAGCGGTCTGTGAAAGGCATGTCGTATTCTGAAGGATCTGAAGAGATTGATAATAAAACTGTAAATGAATATAACCATTGCCTTAACGCAGCAATAATTATCGGGCTTGTTATCCCTCCGTTAAATCTTTACCATTTATTAAAAGCCATCTTAATAAAAAACAATTCGCATTTAAATTTAGATGGTGGTTTTAAGCTTACTTTAGCTTCACTTTTATCGTTATTTGGGTTGTTTATTTTGATTAAATTTATTGTTTGACGCTAGCTTAACAATGAATAGGAGACAATCAGCTGACCGTTTTCCCGCCACTTAACCCAACCTTTTCCAAGGGATTTAAAACCATCATCAAACTGTTCAACATAAGCCCATTGGTTCGAAATACGCAAAACTTTTAGAAAAGCATATTCCTGCATGTTGATTGGGGCAGCGTGTGATAAAGGTTTTATCCGGATTAGATTATTCTGGGGCTGTAACGGTTCGATGCTGTTTATGGTTAATAAAAATTCTGGCCAAAACTTTATCTGGCAATTAGTTTTACTTAAATAGGATTTTTGACCATTATACTCATTTACTAAAACCTCAATAAAACCAGATTGGATTGAAATAATGCGTAAATAGAGAATATCATAATCCAGTTTTAAATGAGCAGGAGCGAACCATGGTGGGGCGTAGCTGATTTCAATTCCCCGTTCAGTTCTTTTAAAAACCAGGCTGTCAGTTGGCAAATGGTCAGAAATTGATTTTTCCAGGTTGGGATTGTTATAAAAATAAAGAACGTGTAAATCGTGGAAATTTGGTTTGGCCATCCCAAGACCCATGGGCGGCTTATTGCTGTTCAGCGCCTGTGGAGCAGAAATCATGGAAACAGAACTCGTGGTTACTTTTGTCTTTTGGGGTTGATTATCTGGATTCAAATCTGATCGGTTTGTGTTGTATCTGTAAATGGAAAAAAGTAGAAATATAATAAGTAAAGCAGCATAAATCTTATTAATTAAAACAATCAATTCGTTTTTCAAATAGCGGGCTAAAACAATGGCTAAAATAAAAACAATTACCCCGCTCATTACGCCATAACCCAAAACTATTGCGCCACCGGCTAAGCCTTGATTTTTCCCCGCTCCTGTAATACCCGCAAATACCATTCCCAGAAAGAAGAAAATGAGTGCGGACAATAAGTAAAATAAAATATGTGAAGTATTAATTTTTTTCATAGCTACTCCCGATTATTCAGCAGAAAGCCGCATAATTTCGACTATCATATTTTTTGCCTTTTCCATATCCGAAATATAAATGTGTTCATCTGTGGAATGTTCAAGCTTTGCACCGATCCCAACACCGGCCATTTCAATGCCGTTATTATTATAAATGGATGCATCTGTGAAGCCGGTAATAAAAGTGGTTGTCGCGTTGATCCCAACACTATTCAAAGCTTTCTTCGAAATCTCAACAACTTCTGAATCAGGATTGATTTCAACAGCTTTACATTTATTATCGATAAGTATTTCTACTTCTGCGCCATTGCTTGTAACCTCATCCCGAATTATTGTTTCCATTTCCCGGCAAATTTTTTCAGCTTTTTCATGATTTAAACTACGGCACTCAGCAAGAAAATTGGCGCTATCGGGTACACCATTACGGATGATCCCGCCATTAATAACACCCACATTGGCTGTACTCTCTTCATCAAGTCGGCCTAATCGTAATTTTGCAATGGCAAATGCAGCGGCTTGAATCGCATTAATTCCCTTTTCAGGCTCCATACCTGCATGGGCGCCGCGTCCTGTTATATTAACATCAATGGCGTAATAAGATGGCCCGCCGATTATAATTGTTTCAAGTTCATCATTATCCAGCAGGTAACCTTTTTTTGCTTTGAATTGGGCGAAGTCAAGTTCTTTTACTCCAAGCAAACCAACTTCTTCATGGCGGCTTATGGCTACTTCCACAGGCGGATGAACCTTTGCAATTCTTAAAGCTTCAAGTAACTCAGCAATTCCCGCTTTATCATCTGCGCCCAAAATTGTATTTCCTTTGGATCGAATGACGCCATCTTTTAAAACAGGCTCAATGCCTTTGCCGGGTTGGACAGTATCGCCATGGCAGGAAAATAATATGCAATCTTTCCCAAAGCATCCAAGCTCTGCGAATTTAGCAATCAGGTTTCCATAGCTGTCAATAATGACGTTGGCCCCAAGTTTTTCAAACTCCGGTTTTAGCCAATTCATGAAGTTAGCTTCATTTCCAGATTCACTTTCAATTTTAACCATTTCCATAAACTGTTTAATCATGCGCTCATTCATAGTAATCACCGTTTTTTGTAACTTGGATTGTATATAAAGGATAGTATTCCGCAATTTGCTTACAATATCACTAAATAACCCAAAGTAATAAAATAAAGGAAATATTTAAAGCCAATTGTGAAAATTAGTTAATCAGTTTGGCATTCTGATTCTTAGTAATTTATGGCTTTGTATTTTGCATAGCTTTTTAGGACAGTATGTGATGGAGAAGCATTCTTAAATGATATGGCCTTCCCTTCATAAGGATAAGCAGGTGATCCTTTAACAACAATAAAATGTAAGTGAGGGTATCCGGCCTTTCCAGAACGGCCTGTTACTCCAAGAGGACTGCCTTGCTTAACTTTATCGCCGACTTTAACATCAATACCATCCATTGGTGAATGCAGATAATAAGCATATGTCTTATCGCCATGGTCAATTAAAATGTAATTACCAATCCCACCACCATCACTTGGAGCATTTTCAACAACAGTATGAACAGTACCTGCTCGTGAGGCAATAAAAATTGTACCTATCGGCATATCAAAATCAAATGCATACTGATCTGGTTGGGTAGGTCAGACATTTTAGTAGCATTATAGTGCCTGCACAACAAATTAGCTTTTTGGTTTTCTGATGAAGAAGACATCAGTTCTGGTCAGGCTTGGGAAAGCAAGTCCCATTTCTGGCTTCCGAACCATTTATAAACTCTATCAGACATGGTACATGCATTAAATTTGAATCATCTTATTAAAAATTCTCAATAAGAATCAACACCTATCTATTAAGCAGTTCTGATTTAATTCAATTCTGCTTTTTTTGATTAATTTGCCTGATCAAGAATAATTAACATACATGTATTTGTTCGGTTATCTGCTTGGCAAATATTGCGTAGTATTCCAATATCAAGTTTCGGGTTTAGAGGTGTTTTCTAATAATTATTAGTCAATGTTTCAAACTGCATCAACTATTTCATTTACAATTTTTTCTGTATCAGACAAGCTTTTACCCTCGCTAAAAACCGGATATATTTTTAAAACAAATATTGCCAATTGTGTAGAATTTAAAGGCAGGAATCCACTTGGGAATAGCTTTGCATTTTCTTTTATAAAAATGGCAGCAGATTTGATAGCTAGTTGATTACTGAGATCATTTTCATTTGAATAGTCAAACATCCATTTTTCAGCTTGTTGAGATATTTGACTTATTTCTTTTTCACTCTCATTGATGCTGGTTGCCGGGAATATGCGGCAATCATAATTACGGCATGTTAGGGGCCGGTCATCATAAATGGAACACGCGCTATTAACAAACATAGGACAGTGACCATTTTTATCATAGCCCATAAGAACATTGCCTTTGGGAAGTCCCGGTGCCGGAAATAAAAGTTCTTTCGGAATTCGGTTTATGGTTTTTTTCTCTTTAGGTTTTATATGGATAAAAAACGACGAAGTGCAACAGGCAGTACATTCGCCACAAGGCACATCCATTCCGGTGTTATTTTTTTGCGTATTACGGATTTGTTTAAGCCAGGTTGAAAAATTACCCGCCGGAAAACCTTGCGATGTTTTCATTTTAGATTCACTTTATTATATAACTAAATCATTCACAGGCTATTTTGGTATTTTGGCTTCAAAAAAGTCAATAACAGTTTTCATTATTTGCACTCTGTTTTCTTTTTCTGAAATCGTTTCAAATGGAAAGCCAAAGGTGACTATTTTATATTTTCCTGAAAACGCAATTCCGGCACTAAAACCATTTTCTTTGTAACGGATTATTGTTTTAGATCCACCAAATCCCCGGATGGCATCCGGTGCTTCAACCCTGTAAATATTTGTATTATACTTAGTGTTGAAAGTAAAATTTTCAGGAAATTGGAAAGCGGATTTTTTTACGGTAAAAACATCACCGTTTTTAACTGCATGATTTGCCACCCATCTCATTTTTAAAACTTCACGGGCAAAAAGTTTGTCGGGGTAGGTTTCCTTACCATGAAATAAATCTGTTCCTATGTAGGCGCCTGATAAAAAGAGGGAGCCGCCGGAAGATAAAAATGTTCGAACCTGCCGTTTTAACTTTTCAGGAAAGGTTTTAAATTCTGTGCCACGGATTGAATCAAGTTCGGTTCGCTGCCAACCGGTTTCCTTCTCCTCGCCCATAATCAAATCAACGATATTGTAGTTTTGCAATTTAATTTGCTCATCCATAACCGCTTCATCACTGGCAGAAACAAATGAAAAACCAGCTGTTTTAATTGCATCCCCATGGATAAATGGATAATCAAATGTATTGCCGGCAATTACTTTCGTCTCCTGGTCAGCGTAACTGGCACCATGGCCGGTCCGGTCATCCGAAACCCATTTACTGTTCTTATCAAAATTGTGCTGATCGCCAATAAAACTAATATCATATTTGTCAGGAACACCATTATCAAGGTTGTAAGCAAAACCCTGCCAATCACCCTGATCAATTGTTGCAGGCGGGGCAACACGGTCAAATCCGTTAACAATTAATATCGGCCTACGGTTATCGTCCATTTTGCAAACTGCTAATATTTCGGATGGGAAACTTTCTCCGCCATCGTTTAAGGCTGTTACTTTAAAACTGTATATTTGTCCGGCGATTGGATTATTAAGTTTAAATTGATTCTGTTCTACAATCTGGCCATTGTTAAAACCACCTTTATTGATTCGTGTATAAACTTTGTAAGAGTTTGCATTAGCAGTCGGTTCAAGCGGATCGGCCTTGGGTTGCCAGTTAAGAATTATATTTCCAGAATTGTCAAAAACTGCGCTAAAATGATCAACCGGAAGGGGCTGAACTATATAGTCCCTTTTATTCTGCGTGGCGATAAAACGTAACATGGCTTTATAAATTGCCCGTGATGCATGAAAACGAAAACGCGGATCTAATGCAAATTTCATATCAAAAAAGTTTTGATGCGACAATAGCTCTAATAAGGTGGAAGGAACATTGGGACGATAAGCCTCGCTATATTGTGCATCCATCAAAAAACGCCTTGTCCATTCGGCATCAAATAGTTTTTTTATGTCATCAACAAGCTGGCTTTGTACCAGGTCGGACAAATCCCGGTTGGCCATTCGTGAAATTCCACTAGGAAATACGGTTTGTGTGTCCGCTCCGGTTAAGCTGTAAATTTGCAGGGTGCCAAATGTAGTATCAGTTTTGGTAATTCCCGCATCTGTATGAAAGGCAAGTGAAAGATCAATTGGAATTCCTAAACCCGGAACATTGCGATTTTTGTTTGGGCCGGCTGGAGCGCCAACCAAATAATTTACCCATTCACCACGGCTTTGATAGTCGTCTTTATAATCACTTTTATTGTCATTTAAACTGTATACAAGTGTATCCGGGAAACCGGCAGTTTGTAACCAATAGCGGGCAGCTTCTGTAAATTTTGGTCTGCCACTAGTCCTGTCGCCCCGCAAAACTTTGCCTAAACCGCCGCCAAACTTTACGGCGTCCGCAGAAACAATCTTGCCCAAATGCCTGCTTTTGTTAGAAAGTGTAACCCGTCCATTTTGAGGATGATAACCTTTTCCAAATTTAAATGTGCCCAAATAAATCCATGTGCCACCGCCAATCTGCTGGTTAACAAGAAACTCAGTTTTACCACCTGTATGATGAACGGTATACAAGGCATCGTCAACATTCTCTATGCTACTATTGTAGGAAATATAAACAGCATAATGTCCTTCATCGGGGAAGGATGGTGTCCAATTAATATGGGCTGTGGCCATAGTATCGGATTCTGTAAAACGATAGGTACCACTTGAAAACGGGTTGAAGTTTACATGGTATGGCTGTTGGCCTATCGCATAACCAGATTCATTTCCGCTAAACCAGGCCTTTAAATTGCCACTTCTGTTTTCAGAATAGGAGGTCCTGTTTTCATCCTGATGCAGAGAATCATTATCTACAATTATTTCATTTATTTGTGTGTCACGCTCGCGTGGGAGGAAAACATTTGCCCCGGCGTTTTCTAACATCGGGACCAGATATGGGATTGTAAATGACATGGGTGATAAATCTTCAACTGTACCAAACAGACGCGCACGTTGCCACAACCATCTATCACGATATTGGTCATAATACCATCCGTGGCTATGCCATAAAGCAATATTATTTCCATACAATCCATGAGAAGAATAGTTGTTTTTATTAACTTTTCTAACAATGGGTTTTGGCTTGTTTTCGCTCTTTATGGCTAAACGGGAATTATCCCATCCGTCTCTGTTTGGACGGTAATAGTTTGGGATAAGGTTTTCGATTGGTTGGTTCAGTGTTATAATTTTTTGAGAATAATTGTTGTAATCATCCCCTAATGTTTTCCGTAATTCAGAATATGTTTGCAGCACATTATCTTCGCGGAAAGGTATGTACGAAAATGGCTTGGAAAACTCTATTATTATTTCTTTTTTTTCTTTATTTAAAGAAAGTTTTTTAATTCGCGTAACCGGATGAATTTTGATTGGATAACCGGACGATTGTACCAAAAAAACAAAGTCTTCTACTTTTTTATGAAGCTCTTTTGTTTCGTAATCCATCCCGGAATAATCATATTTTTGCCCCTTGCGGATTAATTCCGGTTGGCAGGCAATAAAAAATAAGATTGAGGTTAATACAAAAAATAATTTTTTAGAAAACATACTTAAACCTTTGTTTGTAGTTAAGAAATTGAAGCTATTCCTTTATAAAAGAGGTAAATCGATAAAAAGCACAAAATAATTCCGAGAGCTTGAATAAGTCTGTTTATAAAATCAATATTCAGTTTGCTGCGATGCCTGACAACGAAACGGGCATAACCATACAACCAGGCCAGCCCTCCAACGGCAGCTGTAAGTGCATAAATAATTGTTAATAAAACAACGGAAATACTTTCATTGCCTTCATTAGTTTTTTCATTCTCCGGATTAGCTTTAATTTCATGATTAAATTCCGGCCCGGCTATTTGGGAAACAGCATCGACATTTGAATTTAGCGCTTTTTCAAGACCGCCAGTTTCAAATCCCAAAGATGATACAAATGAAAACACCATAAACGATGTTACAAGCCAGCCCAAAAATAAGGTTGGGTTTGTCAGGCTCAGAAAGAATCCAATCCGGAACCCACCACGGTTTGCCAGTTTATCTGTTATGATTTTTTTTGTGTCTATTTTTGTCAGTTCAATTTTAGTTTTCAGGATTCGTATGCCCATGGTGAGGGAAAGTATAGATCCTGCCAGCAAAAGATAAGGGATGGCTGGTTTATAATATGGATAAAGTGTTGCAATTCCGAATACAGCCAGCATAATGTATAAGAATTCTGCAATAACATTTCCTATTGCAGTTCTGGCACAAAAACGTAGCTTTCCTTCCAAAGCTTTTGATGTGATTATTATACTTATTGGCCCTGCCACAGGCATTGAAAAAATAAACCCGGCCAGAAATCCTGTTACAGAAATTGTTAGAATATTTTCAAGCATTATTTAAATGAAATTAATTGAGTTAGTCAATTGACAATCTTTATAAAAATTAACATTTCTGGATTTATTTAAAAAATTTATTTCTGCGTAAAAATCACGTGATCAATTGGTTGACACAATCCAATGATTTGAGTAAGTTTGCAAGCCTGAAAACAAAAATGAAATTTAAAACGGCCAGGCCCCACGCAATAGGACTTCGCCCAACTCCGTCAGGCCCGGAAGGGAGCAGCGGTTAGTGAACAAATATGTGCCGTGGGTTTACCTGGCTTTTTAGTTTCGTCTTTCTTTAATCTTTTAGTTTTAATCTTTGAAAACCTATGTCTTACGTTGTAATTGCCAGAAGATACAGACCTCAACAGTTTGCCGATATTGCCGGCCAGGAGCATATAACCCGTACGCTTTCTAATTCAATTGCGAACGGGCGCATTGGCCAGGCCTATATTTTTGCAGGTCCGCGCGGTGTAGGAAAAACAACCGCTGCCCGTATTCTTGCCATGGCATTAAATCACGAAGATGGCCCAACACCAACTCCGGACATAAATTCCCCAATTTGCCAGGCTATAATTCAGGGTAAATCCATGGATGTGATGGAGATTGATGGGGCCTCAAACAGGCGAATCGAAGAAATACGTAACCTGCGTGAGAATATTAACTATGCCCCATCAGAAGGCCGCTACCGCGTTTATATAATCGATGAAGTGCATATGCTTACAAATGAAGCATTTAATGCGCTGCTTAAAACATTGGAAGAGCCTCCATCGCATGCGGTTTTTATTTTTGCGACCACAGAAATCCATCGCGTTCCAGCCACGATATTATCCCGATGCCAGCGCTTCGATTTTAAGCGGATTCCTCTGAACACGATAATTAACCATCTTAAAACGATTTGTACATCTGAAAAGATTGAAATTGATGATGATGCGCTTTTACAAATTGCTAAAAAAGCAGATGGTTCCATGCGTGATTCGCAAAGTATTTTGGATCAGATTATTTCATTCAGCGGGCAAAAAATTACAATCAAAGAAGTTGAAGAATCGATTGGGGTAATAAACCAGGAAATCTTTTTTGATATAAGTGACAAAATTAAAGATCAAAACCTGAAAGAAATATTACTTGTTTCACGAAAACTCTTTACATCCGGGATTGATTTAACTGAACTAATGTTAGGCCTGGAAGAACATTTCCGCAATATGCTTGTGGCTGTCTCAATGGAATCTGTGGAACTGCTTGATGTGGCTGATACTTTTTCTGAGAAATATAAGCAGCAAATTAACAGCTATAATGAAAACGATTTGGTGGCTTATCTGAACATTATTTCTCAAACACTTGCCGATATGAAGTGGGCTCAACAGCCATATTTAAAATTTGAACTGGCCCTTGTAAAAATGGCAAAAATGTCGGCTTCAAAAAGCATTGAGCAAATCCTTGAAAAAGTGGATATGCTAAAAAAAAAAGCCCTGAATAAAACAGAGACACCAGTTGTTGAAACTTCTGTACCGGCCGAACCGCAATTACAGCTTTCCACAATAAAAGAAAAATGGCCCGCCATTGTTCAAAAAGTCCATTTAATTAAACCGATTGTTGCTTCTATTTTAGAAAAGTTTGAATTAAAAAAGTTTGAAGGATCTCATCTTGGAATAAAATTAGAGTGTAATGAATTTCAACAAGATATAGTTAATAAGAACAATACATTGATAGTTGAAACCCTTGAAGAAGAGTTTCAGCAACAAATGAAACTTGATATCGGTTTTGCTGTTGAAAAGACAGAACCGGGAAAAGCGCCGGAAAACTTATCAAAACAAAAAAAAGAGAAACTGGAAAAATTAGAAATGCTCAAAGCAAAGGATCCATTATTTAAACAATTTGTGGATGAATTTGGTTTAGAGCCGGAGTAAGGAGCAGAAATATGAATATGAATAATCTTTTAAAACAAGCTCAGAAAATGCAGGCTGATATGGCCAAAGCCCAGGATGAGCTGGCAAATATTACGGTTCAGGGTTCTTCTGGTGGCGGTATGGTTACTGTTGAAGCAAATTGTAAACTTGAAATTCTTTCAATCAAAATTGAAAAGGAAGTTGTTGATCCTGAAGATAAAGAAATGTTGGAAGATTTAATTGCTGCAGCCGTAAACCAAACAATACAAACTGCGCAACAAAAAGCCCAGGAAGAAATGCAGAAAATAACCGGTGGAATGCTTGG
The DNA here is from genome assembly GCA_013112635.1 of Calditrichota bacterium. NCBI lineage: Bacteria > Pseudomonadati > Calditrichota > Calditrichota bacterium. The sequence goes on from JABFGF010000012.1 coordinate 66,117, forward strand.
TGGAATGAACCTGCCTGGTAATTTAAATATCCCTGGAATGTGATAAAGAAAAATTATAAACGACAAAATACAAATATCAAAAAAACAACAATAAACAATCATCAAGCCACCCATTTACTCGTTGTTAAAATTAAATTTTGAGTTTAAAATTTAGTCGTTATTTGATATTTGTTTTTTGTTTGATTTCAAAATCGGCCTCTCATATGTCTTTAAATATCCCTTCACTTGATGAACTGATTACTCAACTAGCGCATCTGCCCGGTATTGGTAGAAAGTCGGCTCAGCGTCTTGCAATGCACATTTTAAAAAGTAATGATGGATTTGCAGATAAGCTGGTTAATGCTATTGTAAACGTTAAAGAAAACACACGGATTTGTAAGCGTTGTTTTAATCTTTCAGAAAATGAACTTTGTCTAATTTGTTCAGATGCCCGGCGTGATCCTTCAAAAATATGCGTTGTTGAAGATATTGTAGATATTATGGCCATTGAAGGTTCTCGGGAATATAAGGGGATTTATCATGTTTTAGGCGGTGTCGTATCTCCGCTGGCTGGGGTTTCGGTTGGGGATTTAAAAATTGCACAGCTTGTTGAACGTGTTAAAAATGAGAATATTAGCGAAGTTCTATTGGCTCTAAACCTGAGTACTGAGGGTGAAGCGACTATGATTTATATTTCTCAGCTGTTAAAAGATGTAGATGTTGAAATAACCCGGATTGCTCATGGCGTCCCAATGGGTTCTCACCTGGAATTTGTAGATCAGACTACCATAGGTCGGGCAATTGCCGGTCGCCAGAAATTATAACATTCCAATATTCTTAATACATTCAAATTATACCGGATTTGTAAAATGATATCTGAAACTGCCGGAAAATTTCATGCATCACAAAGCTCTGGTGAGGTTTCTTCGATATTAGTTTTACCCGATAATCCCATTTGTCTTTTTCTCCTGGCTCATGGTGCAGGCGCACCGATGAATCATTCTCATATGAAAAATATTGCGTTTTCATTGGCCGAAGAAAACATTGCCACATTCCGTTTTAATTTTCCTTACGCTGAAAACTCCAAAAGGGGGATTGACCCACGTCCGATTATTTTAAAAACGATTGAATCAGCAAATGAGGCAGCACAGAAAGCAACACCAGAATTACCCATGTTCGCCGGAGGTCATTCATTTGGTGGACGAATGACAACTACTTTAGTGAGTAATGGTGGATTGAAAAATATTAAAGGAATTGGTCTTTACTCGTTTCCGTTGCATCCACCAGGAAAAAATAGTATTGAAAGAGCCGATCATTTAAAAAGCATTAATATACCAATGCTGTTTTTATCAGGTACAAGAGATAAGCTGGCAGAAATAAATCTTTTAAAAGGTGTTTGTAATGAATTGCGGGATATTACAACGTTGCATTTAATTGACACAGCTGATCACAGTTTCAAAATCTTAAAAAGAAAAAGAACAAATGCTGAAAATGTTTATTCAGAAGCGGCGTTTAATGTAAGAAAGTGGGTCATTAGTATTTTATAGTTCCCACTCCCATCCTTATGTGGCAAGCTCAGAATTTGGAAAAAGAATTAGAACAAAATCGCGAGTGAATTATCTTTGAGTCAAAAATACTCGCGAGTATTTTTGACTACGGTGTAAAATACTCGTATATTCTCTCCCAAAAAAGGCTGTCATGTTAAAAAGATATTTGCAAAATCAAGTGAAGAACGATCTTAAAAAAAAGATGGTTTTTATCGGTGGGGCAAGACAAGTTGGTAAAACAACTTTGGCGCTTGAAGTTGCTGACCGAGAAGGTTATTTGAATTGGGATGTTCCCGAACATAAAGAATCAATACTCAGAAATGAATTTCCTGTATGTCCGGTTTTGATATTTGACGAGATACATAAGTATCGTTCCTGGAGGAATATTTTAAAGGGATTGTTTGATGGAAGGGGACCGGAGCAGAAAATACTTGTAACAGGTAGTGCGCGCCTGGATTTTTACCGTCATGGAGGAGATTCGCTTCAAGGTCGCTATCATTATTTGAGGTTACATCCGCTTTCTTTTGCAGAAATTAATGGCCAGGGTCTGGATGATTTTAATGCCCTTCTAAATTATGGCGGTTTTCCGGAGCCATTTTTCCAGGCAAGCGAAACAGAAACCAAGCGTTGGTCCCGTGAATACCGGCAACGTTTAATTCAGGAAGATTTGATTTCCCTTGAACAAGTTCGGGAGATAAATAAATTAGAGTTAATGATGTTACGATTACCTGAATTGTGTGGATCTCCACTTTCTTTGAACAGTATAAGAAATGACTTACAGGTAAGCCATAAATCAATAGCACATTGGTTAAATATTCTTGAACAATTGTATGCAATTATTCGCCTTTCTCCATTTGGAACACCACAAATACGTGCAGTAAAAAAAGAACAAAAACACTATCACTATGATTGGAACTTGGTATTGGATCAAAGTATTCGCTTTGAAAATATGGTTGCGATTCATCTTTTAAAATGGGTCCATTTTCTACAAGATACTCAGGGAAGGGAAACAGAACTCCGCTATTTTCGGGATATTGATGGACGGGAAGTTGATTTTGTGGTTTTAGAAGATGGATTACCAATAAAATTTATAGAATGTAAATGGAATGATGCTGGTATCTCAAAAGGATTAAAATATTTAAAAGCCAGGTTTCTGAATACAGAGTCATGGCAGATTTCGGCAATTGGAAAAAAAGACTACTTGTCAAAAGAGCAGATTAGGGTATGTCCTGCTACAATTTTTCTTAAAACATTAATCTAAAAGCTTATAAGGATTGTTATAGTTCCCACTCCCATCCTTCTGTGGCAAGTTCAGAATTTGGAAAAAGAGTTTGTGCATTCTTCTCAATTTTATATAAATCTTCATCGCTATGGTTTGGTGCATGATGAAAAAGCAAAAGCTTTTTAGCTTTAGCTTGTTTAGCAGTATCTGTTGCCGAAACAAATGTACTATGGCCATAACCGGCAAACATTTTGTATTCTTCTTCAGTGTATTGCGCGTCATGTACAAATACATCAGCGTTTTTGGCAAAATTAATAAGCCGCTGGTCTCCGCCAATATATTGTTCCACATCGGTTGCATAAACAAATGATTTGTCTTTCCATTCAGCCTTAAATGGGTAGCTACCATCTTTTGGATGAAAATAATACTTCATGGTACGGATCGTCAGTTCTCTGTCATTAGGTAACGGTTCCATAGCATGGCCAACTTTTGGTGCCGGTCTTTCAGGTGTGAAATATACGATTGTATTTTCTGTCAGATTATGAAATTCTTTTGTTGATCTAAATTCTTCCATGCCAACAGGGAAAAATTGAGGTGCAACATAATTCCTGAGAATTTGCTCAAAATCCATTCCCAATGTTGAAGGCCCAAAAAAGTGTAGAAAAACACCCGGCATATACAAGGGTGCAAAATAAGGCAATCCCATTAAGTGATCATGATGGGTATGATTAAACATAAATGTTATATGAAATGGTGTTTTAGAATTTTTTTGATGTTCTAATATTTCAGGGATTAATTCTTTGCCCAAATTGATGACACCGCTACCGGCATCAAAAATAACGATGTTGCTTTTTGTACGAACTAGAACACAAGCTGTATTTCCGCCAATTTTTGTTCCTTCTGCGGGTGCAATAGGGTAACTTCCGCGTACTCCGTAAATTTTAGCCTTAAACCTGTAATCACTCATTTAGGGTTCCTCTGGTTTTCCTGCCACTGCATGAATTTAGTCTTAAGATTTGGATTCGATGTTTTTAATTTTGTCACGTAAAGCCGCGGCCTTTTCATATTCTTCATTATCAACTGCTTTTTTTAAATCTTCCTTTAAGCGGTCAATGTCTGTAGTCTTTGATTTGAAAATATAACTGCGGTTGGATACATCTTCTTTTTCTTCAGTAATATAAGCTGCCTGATCCATTACGGTTTCATTAACATAGATCGGGGTATTATTTCTAACCGCCAAAGCAATTGCATCACTTGGGCGTGAATCTACTTCCAACAGTGTTTGTTTATCTGCACGGACATTTATAATTGCAAAAAAAGTATTGTCTTTCAGCTCAGTAATTAGCACGCTTTCCAGGTTAATCCCACAAGTGTCAAGTAATTTGCAGGTTAAATCATGTGTAATTGGGCGTGGTGGTTTTATATTTTCTAAACCTAAAGCAATGGATTGCGCCTCATATTCACCAATTATTATTGGTAGTGTACGGTCTCCTTCTGCTTCTTTTAGCAAAATGCCGCTAGACTGTGATTGTGTTAAAAAAACACCGTTAATATTTACTTTAATCATTTTTAACCTTTTAAAATTTGGGTCTTTTGCAAAGCAATTTTGCTAAAGTAGAACATAAAATGGTCATTATAACTTGCAGTCTTTTCTGGAATACGTTTTAACTTGAATTTCTATTTTATGTAAACCCAATAAGAATCAAAGCTTTACATCGACTTTTTTTTGAAAATGTTAATAAAATCGACTTTAAAGTCAATTCTTTTTTTTTAAAGTATGTTTTCTGATTAGTTCATTTAAAATAGAGTTAGCCCAAAATAAAATCTTTGACCAATCGCACTAATAAATTTTGTTAGTATAAATTTGGAAATAACCTATTTCCTCACATAATTTAACACATTGAAACAAAATGTTTTTATAAATTACGATTATTTATTTTCGATTTTTACTATAAGCAGGTAACATAAATGCGCCTACCAAATGAGTGGGAAATTTTTTTAAATAGTTCTTTTCCTCTTCAACAATTTTACTTTCAATTGGATGAATTTTTAAAAGAGTACGAATTTGTAATCCCGAAAAAGAAGAAAATTTTTCATGTTTTTGACTACATGCAGCCTCAGGATGTCAAATGTGTACTTTTTGGAGAAGATCCTTATCCACGGATAAGCTCAGCTTGTGGAGTGGCTTTTTGGGATAAAGAAATTAATAGCTGGGATGACAAAACTAATGGCAACTCTTTAAAAAACATTTTAAAATCAATACTTGTTCATCAGGGTTATGCTACTTATAAAACTCCAATTTCCGAGTGCAGGGAGATCGCATCTAAGAATGGATTTAAAACACCACCCCAATTGTTTGAACATTGGTTAGGCCAGGGAGTTTTGCTTATAAATACAGCGATGACCTTTTCGGGAAGTAAGTATAAAAAAAAGCATTTTAATTTCTGGAAAAGTTTTCATAAAAATTTGTTAACTTTGTTGAATAAAAGAGAAAGCAGCCCTTATTACATTTTGTGGGGAAATAAAGCCCAGGCCTGGGACAATGATATTTTGCAATCCATTGACGATCCGTATAAAATAATTAAACAGGGACATCCAACTTTTATTCACCAGTTTTTGGATAAAAATAATATTAGTTTCTCACCTTTTGAGGAGATTGTTTCTAAAACCGAAATTTCGTGGTATTGAAGAATACATAAAATGCGAAAATGCCGAAATGTAAAAAAAACGTGGGGTGTTGGTGAATTCGGATAAAAAAGAGTTTGTAAAAGAAATGGAAAATAGAACATTAAAATTTGCACACAGCAGTATCAAGTTTTCTTCACATCTTGGAAATTCTACAGAACAAAGAATTATCAGGAATCAAAGAGTCATCAGAATTATTAGTAATTTTTACAAGCATTGCCATAAACTTTCTCTCAAATGATTTAAAATTTTTAGGTATTTTGAAATTATAGGTATTTTTTATGATTATTGTAACAGGCGCAGCAGGATTTATTGGCAGTTGTACAGTTTCGAAGTTGAACCGGAAAGGCATCGATGATATAATCGCAGTTGATGTACTTCGTGAAAATGATAAGTGGATGAACCTGCGCCATTTGTCTTTTAACGACTACATAGACCGCAGCCAATTAATGGATTTTTTGAAAGATGCTAAAAACATTGAGGCGATTATCCATATTGGTGCCTGCAGTGCGACAACCGAACGTGATACTTCCTACCTGATGGAAAATAATTATCGCTATACTTTACGGCTGGCCAAATATGCAATCAAGAATAATGTACGTTTTATTTATGCAAGCTCTGCAGCAACTTATGGCGCCGGCGAAAAGGGTTATGACGATAATGAGTCCAAACTCCAGGACTTAAAGCCGTTAAATATGTATGGATATTCCAAGCATTTATTTGATCTAAAAGCACGACGTGAAGGGTGGCTTTCTAAAATGGCCGGCCTGAAATTTTTTAATGTTTTTGGCCCAAATGAATATCAAAAGGGTGATATGGCGTCGGTGGTCTATAAATCTTTTAACCAGATAAATGAAACGGGCAAAGTAAAATTGTTTAAATCCCACCGCAATGATTATGAGGATGGGCAGCAACTACGTGATTTTGTTTATGTAAAAGATGTGCTCGATGTAATCTGGTTTTTGTTAAAATCCTCAAACACAAATGGCTTGTTTAATGTAGGCAGTGGAAAAGCGCGTTCATTTAAAGATTTGGTTTCAGCAACCTTTAAAGCAATGGATAAAGAAGAAAATATTGAGTATATTGACATGCCGATAGCTATTCGTGACCGATACCAATATTTCACGGAAGCAAATATGTCTAAATTGAAAGATGCAGGATTTAATAAATCTGCCACAAATTTAGAAGACGGCATCACGGATTATGTACAAAACTATTTGATGCGCGACTATTCATGTTATTAATTAAAATCAGAGTATAGAAAAAAAAAACCGAAGCTGATTGACAACTCCGGGTTAATTATAAAAATACTGTTTTAAAAAAACTACACTCCAAAACGGTCATAATTCTTTTTAATAAACTCTTCCTGGTCATCAGAAACTTCATCTTCAGGGAAAATTGCTTCAACCGGGCATTCTGGCTCACAGGCACCGCAATCAATACACTCATCAGGATGGATGTACAACATTTCATTTGCTGTGCGCATGGCAGCTTTGCCATCTTCTGTTTCAAATTCGTGTCCTTCTGCAGGATAAAAACAATCTACGGGGCACACTTCTACACAGGCAGTATCACAAACGCCAACGCAGGGTTCTGTTACAATATAAGTCATTTCTGGTAACTCCTTTTTTATAATAATTTCTATCTTCGATCAGATTTATAAAGTTTTTAGCGGAACAAAAACAAAATTTAAGTAATTAATGATTTATTTCAAGTTAAAGAAACAGAAAATGTTGCTGCTATCATTTCGTTTTTTAGCTAATGCGCGATACATTATAATAAATAATAAAGATCGGTATAGATTGATTGATAAAATCTTTTTAGTTTAAATTGTTCACGTTGAAAATTAAACAAATAGTTTAAACCGCTACCCAATTCTTAAATATGAAACTTATATGAATCAATTTTACAAAACTCTTTTTTCTACCTTAATTATTTCACTTTTTTTTAATTATTATGTTTTTGCGCAAAATAATTCAATTGGGCAGGATTCAACCAAAACAGATAGCATTCTTGTTTCCGCTGATAGTAGCTCTGTTTCCAAGGAAGATAGTTCAAAAACAGATGATTCATATTTTAAGCATAAAGATTTGATAAATACCAACTTTGGTGGTTTTTCCAATGTAATGCGTACAAATGAATCAATCCAGGTATTTGATTTTATGGAGCCGGGACAACCGCGATTTGTTGCACCAATTAACATGTTTCCACACCAGGCTGCGAATATTGTAGATGGGTTTTCCAGAAATGAATATACAAACGGAATGTTTAATACGCGTTACATTTCACTGGATCAGGTGGAATCTATTCGACACCGGACGAACCAGGCATTTCCACAACCCCAATCATTTAATGCAAAATTAAGACGGGTGCAGGAAGAGGACGCTTTTACACGATTGAAATTTTATGAAGGTGATTTTAATTACACAGACCTTGATATTCTTTTTGCCCGCAACTACACGGATAATTTGCGTATTGGATTGGCCGGGTTTAATAAAGGATATGGTGGCTCATCGGCTTTAAATAATTCACACACCGGTGTGGCTTATGACACTTATGCAATTTATCAGATTGATAAATCAACCAGATCTGAATTTACCTGGCGTTTAAACCGAGAGCGCTCAGGAGTCCATAAAAGAGGTTTTGCATCCAATTTTAGTTATGCTGGTTTTGGAAACACTTTTGGAATGCGATTCATTTTTGATGCAGATTCTTTGTCTGGAGATAAAGCCACCATTGGTGTTCTGGCAAATAGTTCCCGTCATGGCAACCGCTCAAAAGCAGATTCGTTTGAAGTAAAACAGCATTCTGATGACTACACTGTTTATCTTGCTAAAGATTTTAGCACAGCCGGCAACAAATTCTCAACCAGGTTCGCTGTTGAAAATCATCGTATTTGGGGAAATGCTTTTGATAATGGTTTTAGTGAAACACGCTTTTCATTAAACCTTTCTGATAAGTTTATTATTAGTGAAAAAAGCTGGCTTGAAGCAGCCGTTGAACTTGAACAACTTAATGATTTTGATCCGAATCTTAACTTATCTTTTTCTTCAACTGTTTTTTATTCAAGTTTTTTTAGCAGGTTATCAGCTGTATATTCAAATCGTTACCCCACGCCGGTCGAGAGGAGATTTTCGTATGAATCATTTGAGGGCAACGATAATCTTAAAACAGAAACATTTGCTGATATCTCTTTTATACAAGGTTGGAAACCGGTATCTTTCTTGTCTTTTAAATCTGCGATGGGTGCATCAGTAATTGGAAATGAAGTTTTGTTTACAGGCACGACCTTTCAAAACAAAAAAGACCGCTCGTGGGGTTATTTAACAGCAAAGGGTGGAATAAATTTCTGGAGACTATATCTGTCTGCAGGTGGACATATTCTCGCAGCAGATCAAACCTTTTCAGCAAAACAAATGTTTTGGGGACAGTTATCCTATCATGATTACTGGTTCAATACCGTTATGATTGACGCAACTGCAAATCTAAACTGGTATTCACAACATGATGCGGTGTACTATAATCCCATATTAAATCGCTTTTACGGTGGTGCTGGTGAAAATCCATCCTACTCAACTATGGCTTTTAAAATTGTAGGAACGGTTAGTGATGCTGAAATATTTTTAGAAATGGATAATTTTTTAAACACAGAAGTCCAGTTTATCGAAGGCTATAAAAACGATCTGTGGAAAGTTCGTTTTGGTGTCAACTGGGTTTTATGGGAGTAAGGATTTGAAGCGACCTGTTTGTCATGCTGTAGAATGAAGTATCCCTTGGTTTAGTAAAAGATGACTTTTAAGTTGGGCACCAAATAGGACTACAGAATATTCAAATTTTTGATAAGGACAAGATGAAAATACTTCTAGTAATTATCTTCATTTTTAGTTTTGGTCAATTTTTGCTGGCAGATGAATCTGACTATGCTGGTCTCAACAAGAAAATATTTTCAGTGGATCTTTTTACAGATTCTTTGCAAAAAAAAGATGTTTGGGCAAAACATTATGGCAAGAAAAATCCAGTCTTTGCATCTTTTTTAAGCAGTTTTATTCCTGGTGGTGGTCAAGTATATAATGGTCAATATTTAAAAAGTGGGCTCTTTATTGGAGGAGAAATTTTATTATTAAGTGCGACCATCTCGACAGCAAATAAAACTAATAAAAATGAATTGATTAATTCAAAAGAACTGAGTGTCGGTTTTTTACTTGGCTTATGGTTTTCGTTTCGTACGTGGAGTGTGATCGATGCTTTCGTATCTGCAAAAGATATTAATGATCAATTGGAAAAAGATAAACTAAACGGATTTTCTTATATATTTTATCCCAAAGAAGAATCAATTAATCTTAGGATTTCGTTAAATTTTTGATAAATATTTATTTTTCAATAAAAACTATTTTTCTTTTTAAACATCTTAGGAGCGTATCATGAGAAAACTATTTGTTCTAGTTCTGTTTTTTAAACTTATTTTAATTTCAAATCTTTTAGCCCAGTATGATGTAGAAGGTAATGGAAAAGATTACGGGATAGCAATAAATCCAGTTGGGGCTTTATTTAGTTGGTATTCGCTGGAATACAATATTTGGAAAGCAGATAGAACAGGAGAAATAAATATTCCTTTTCAATTATTACATAACCCATTTGATACTGAAAATGATGATCATGATTTAACAATATTTTCAATCGGTGCCCAGTATCGAAAATTTTTCAGTTCTGAGCAACAAGGATTTTTTGTCCAGGCAGGGTTTATTCATTATAATTTTTCTGTTGATGGCAAAGGAGAATATAGAGGAGAATCTGCTGGCGGCAGTGTGAATTCTGTATTGTTTGGATTTGGGTATAGGATGATTTCTAAAACTAATGGACTGTTTTGGTCTGCGGCTTTAAGTGCAGGAAAAGGTTGGGGAAGTGTAGATAGCCCAAATGGGGAAGATGTTTCAAATTCGGGATTTACATATGATATTGATTTGTTAAAGATTGGCTACGCCTGGTAATAATTATTAATAAATGATTAAGGAATATAAAATGGTAAAAGACAGAATTTCAGCACTGCGCGATTTGATGAAACGTGAAAACATCAAGGCATATATAATCCCAAGTATTGATGCACATCAAAGCGAGTATGTCCCGGATTTGTGGCAGCGCCGTCCATGGATAAGTGGCTTCACCGGATCAGCAGGAGATGTTGCAATTACATTGGATAAAGGCGGATTATGGACCGATGGTCGCTATTATGCCCAAGCCACAGAACAGTTGGCAGGATCAGGAATTGATCTGTTTAAAGCGAGTGAAAAAGACACACCAACAATACCCGCTTTTCTTGGAACTGAATTAAACGCTGGCGATAAAGTGGGCATAGATCCTAAAACTTTTTCATTCGATCAAATGCAATCATTAAAAAAAGATATTGATCAAGCCGGGATGGATATTGATTTTACTGAAAATAATTTTGTTGATCGGGTTTGGGAAAATCAGCCAGGGCTTCCGGACAGACCGATAAAGGTCCATACTCTTAAATTTGCTGGCGAATCTGTTGAGAGTAAGCTTGGCCGAATTAGAAATGAAATGAAAAAGAATGGCAGCAAAGCGCATGTAATTACAATGCTGGATGCCATCGCCTGGACATTTAATCTGCGTGGCAAGGATGTAGATTTTAATCCCGTTTTTATTGCTTATGCAATTATCACAGAGGATAGTGCAAAGTTATTTACAAAACTATCCCGTGTTCCGGATGAGGTGCATCAGTTTATTGGAAGTCAGGTAGAAATATTGGACTATCCTGAATTTGACAATCACCTTCTTCAATTGGCAGAAAGTGCTGAAAAAGTATGGATTGACGGGGCAACCACAAATTATTGGATTGTATCAACCCTGGCAAAGAAATGTGCGCTTGTTAATTCGATGAGCCCGGTTATAAAATTTAAGGCAATTAAAAATGATGCGGAGCTTGATGGCTATCGTGCCTGCCATGTTCGTGATGGTGTGGCCATGGTTAATTTTCTGCATTGGCTGGAGGGGGCAGTTCCTACCGGTGGAGTTACTGAAATGTCTGCTGCCAAAAAATTGGAAGGGTTCCGCAAAGAACAGGATATGTTCCAGGGCCCAAGTTTTGGTACAATTTCCAGTTACAAAATCCACGGGGCAATTATTCATTATTCTGTTACAGAAGAGAGCGATATTCCACTAAATCCAACAGGAGTCTATCTGATCGATTCCGGTGGTCAATACCTGGATGGAACAACTGATATTACCCGTACGGTGACGTTGGGTGATGTGACTGAATCTGAAAAAGAAAATTTTACACGCGTTTTAATGGGACACATCAATCTAAACCTGACTGCATTTCCAAAAGGTACCACAGGCCCGGCGCTTGATACGATAACACGTCTTGCTTTGTGGGAAGCCGGTTTGAACTTTAATCATGGAACAGGCCATGGTGTTGGCTCCTATCTTGGTGTTCATGAAGGTCCGCAATCAATTAATCCGACCCGCGGTTTTACTGTGCCGCTGGAAATTGGCATGATTTGTTCAAATGAACCGGGTTATTATAAGGCTGGTGAGTATGGAATGCGGATTGAAAACCTGATCAATGTTATCCGTGATGATGAAAAATCTAATTCTGATTTTGAATTTTACACTTTTGACAATGCCACATTATGTCCGATTGATACACGGCTTGTAGAAAAATCATTGATGACAGAAAAACAGATAAACTGGCTAAACCAATATCATGCGGAAGTATGGCAAAAGCTATCGCCATTTGTGGAAGGTGATGTAAAGAGCTGGCTTCAAAAAGCGACTGAAGAAATATAGCAAAATCACAAAGCTAAGCTAAATAGGTAAAAGGCGTAATTTGCATACTTTATGTATTTTACACAAAAAAGGGAAATGAGCTATGCTAAATGATAATACAATTTCTGCACCAAAGCTAGTTAGGAATCTCGCTGCTGCTATTAACCATGTAAGAAATACAGGGAAGAGTTTAGCGATTGTAAAAGGGAACCAGTCTATCGCAGTTCTCGCACCACCGCCTATGAAAGGGTTATCGATAGATCAATTGATAAAAGTGCTCGAAAATTTACCGTCTATTGAGGACAAAGACCAGCGATTTTCTAAAGACCTGGAAACAATACGCCAGTCATCAAAATTACCGGGCAATCCATGGGAATAATTATAGATACAAATATTTTTTTCGATGCAGAAAATAGCCGCTTTGATCTAAAAAATTTAGAGAAGTTCTCCAATTTGGGGGAATCCTATATTTCCGTTATTACCGTTTCTGAACTATTTAGTGGTGTTCATTTAGCCAAAAGCGCTGATCAAAGAATTAGACGTACCGTTTTTGTGGAAAATGTTGTGGCTAACATGCCAATACTTGATATAGATTTTAATATCGCAAAAGTTTATTCTGAGTTATTTGCCCATGCAATTAGTTCCGGAAAAAGAACAGGCACAAATGTACATGATTTGCAAATTGCAGCTACAGCTATTTCTGGAAATCATGTCGTTTTAACAAGAAATATTAAAAATTTTGAATCTATCCCAGGAGTCAGATCGGAGTCACCCTATTAAATTTTTATCATAAAACCTTAGGAGGTATTCTATGAAGAAATTATTATTTGTGTTTTTATTAGCACCATTTTTTTTACTGGCGCAGGAAAAATCTACGGCCGAAGTAACCGAAGTCTCAATTTGTACAGCTGTTGAAGACCGCGTGCCTGTTGGCGTTGACACATCCTTTACCAGTGATGTGGAACGTGTTTATTGTTATACCAAAATTACCGGGGCAGCTGCCGATAGTTCGGTAACACATGTCTGGTATCATGGCGATAAAGAAATGGCCCGCCAAAAATTAAGTGTAAAGGCAAATGCCTGGCGCACCTGGAGTTCTAAACGAATTGTCGATTCCTGGACGGGTGCATGGCGTGTGGATATTTTATCTGCAAGCGGTACAGTTTTAAAAAGTAAGGCTTTTACTGTAAAATAACCGGATATACAAATTTATAGTTCAGCTAAGCCCAAAGTAATAAGCACAAAATAATTATTTATTATAATGCCATCATTTAACAATGATGGCATTTTTTTTAGGGTACTTGCCACTTTAACTTGTTATATTTAACCATGCAGGTAAATTTTAAATGTCATTTTTTGGAGCTTAATTTTGGACAAAAAAAATAAAAATACTTCAAAACTTAAAACAGAGTTACCTGGAATAAGCATGGAGTTTTCTGCGAAAACCAGAAAAGGATTTATTAAGAAATTACAATCTGAACAATTTGATATTTTGATAATTGGTGGCGGGATTACAGGTGCCGGAATCGCCAGAGATGCGGCATTGCGTGGGTATAGAACTGCACTGATTGAGAAAGATGATTTTGCAGCCGGGACAAGCAGCAAATCTTCAAAACTTATTCATGGCGGGATTCGCTATCTGCAACATATGGAGTTTGGCCTGGTGCACGAAGCACTGTTGGAACGTAAAACCCTGATGGATATTGCACCTCATCTTGTTCATCCCATAGAAGTTCTTTTCCCTGTTTACAAAGGAAGTTCGGTTCCGGCATGGATGGTAAAGATTGGCATGTTGCTATATGATGGTCTTTCATTTTCAAAAAGAATTGGATTGCACCGATTAATCCCGATTGGGAAAAATGATAAGCCTGAGCGCCTTCTTCTTAAAAAAGGATTGGAAAAACTTTTTATGTATTATGACAGCCGGGCAGATGATACGCGCCTGGTGATGGCCAATATTCAGTCGGCAGCTCTGAACAGCGCAATCACCGCAAATTATATCAAAGCTGTAGATGTGATACAGGAAGATGGTCAGGTAAAAGGGCTAAAAGTTCAAGATCAACTTTCCGGCAAGAAGTTTGAGGTAAATGCCCACCTTGTTTGTAATGCCACTGGCCCATGGAATGACTTTGTGAGAGGGGAGCTTTTTAATGATAATAAGCAACGGTTACGCCCCACAAAGGGTATTCATTTTGTTGTCCGCCGTAAAGATTTGGATATAAAACGTACGATGATTCTTTCAACCATCCAGGATGAGCGACCTGTTTTTGTAATACCCTGGCGTGAATTTGTTATACTTGGAACGACTGATACCTATTTTGAAGGCGATCCGGACTGGGTGGATATTTCTGTAGATGATGTGGATTATTTACTCGAATCATATAATCATTATTTCCCAAAAGCCAATCTTACAAAAGATAAAGTTCTTTCAGTTTACAGCGGTTTGCGGCCATTAACTCTTGAAGAAGGTAAATCTGCCGGAGAAGTTACCAGGGAATATCAAATATTTGAAGGCCCTCAAAATTTTTTCAATATTCTCGGCGGGAAACTGACAACATACCGCACAATGGCAGAGGAAATGGTTAATCGGTTGGGCAATGCTTTAAGTGATCACCTGGGGATTTTGGCACGGAATTCCAAATGCACAACAGACAAACTGCCTTTGAATGGCGGCGATATTAAAAATTATGAACAATTTGAATCAGAATGGACCGAGAAGTTAATCCGCAATGGTTTTGAAAAAGATACTGCTAAAAACTTAATTGAATCTTATGGCGAAAATCTGTCTGAAGCTCTTACAATAATTAGCAGTCGGAAAAATGGCACGGATAAAATTATTAATAACCTGCCGTATTTGTGGGGCGAGATTGATTATTGCTGCCACTATGAAATGACCCTTGCGCTGGATGATTTTTTGATGCGCCGAACGCACTTGTTTTCTCTCGATCCTAACCAGGCACAGGATGTTCATTTAGCCGTGGCCGATAGAATGGCGGAGATTTTGGATTGGTCCGGCAAAGAAAAGAAAAGGCAAATTGAAAATTACAAAAAGAAAGTTGAAATGGTCCAAAGTTTTAGGGTAGGAGCTGTCTCCTGATAGCGAAGGAGGAAGTAATAAACGAGAAGATAGAAGAAGATAAACCAGATGAATATTTACTTATTTGGTGGATTATATTGAGATTAATATTTGGTTTTTGAAATGATGGGATTTAAGAAGTAGTTGTTTTCTCATTATGAATTTTAATTTTTTATCCATATCTTAACATAAACTAAAATTAAAGTATAAATATGTCATTAATTGACGACCTGAAGAAACCTAAAAATAGCCTAACTGAATTCAATTTGATCACTTCTCGTGCTTTAAATCATTTATCAGAAATGACATCCACAAAATGCGATTTTTCTGGATACAAATTGATTTCCTCAATATCATCAGGCACTGAGAAAAAAACACGCCCTATAAACAACGATCTGTTCATATATGATGTTGCACTCTTTGAACAAAAATTTAATGATTTTATTGGAATATTAAATCAGTTAAAAAAGGGGGAAAGAAATTTTCAGAGTGATTCTTATTCTCTAACTGATAGTGTAATTTACACAATTCAACAATCTATTGGTATTGGGTTTGACTTATTGGGTGAACCTAATAGTTCTAGGAAACACGTTGGAAATAGATTTGAAGAACTAATAAGATTAATACTTACAGAGATAGGCATTACAAATAAGAAATTGGTTTTAAATATTCCTTACAAGTCGGGTAAGACCATAAAGAATTATCAATGTGAGATTGATGTTGTCATTTCAAAATCAAAAGAAATCAAATCAAATAACCAGACTATACATCCAGAAGAGATAATTTTTTCTTTGAAGACAACAACTAAAGATCGCATGGGAAAAATTTTTATCGATAAACTTTTAATTGAAAAGTTTACTAAGAGTAAAGTTCGGGTTGCAGGTATTTCTCTTAATGATGTTCAGCGAAAAACATATAAGGATGAAAAAACGAAAAAGGTAATAGAAAAAATATCTTATACTTTCGTTTCAAATCTATTCATGGTATATACAAATTTTTTAACTGAACTTGAAGGATATTATTTTTTAGATATTCCAAAACCGGCAAAAAATGAACCCTTAACAAACCATATTTTTAAATTCTCCAAATTCATATTTAATGATGTTTGGAAAATGTTAGCTTAATTTTCGTAGTTTTTTTCTACGTTCAATATTTTCATATTCATCTTTGACTAAAGAAATTCTATTAATGTGTTCATTATCATTAAGTCTATCCATTGTAATTTCACAATATTTTTTATCCAATTCTGTACCTAACCAATTTCGTTGAAATGCCTCTGCGACTGCATACGTTGTTCCAGATCCTCCAAAAGGATCAATAATTATACTATCGGGATTTGAAGATGATAATACACACTTTCTTATCAACTCAATTGGCTTTTGTGTTGGATGTTCTGTTTTTTCCCAAGCGCTATTGGATATTGTTGGTATTTCAAATACATCTTTGGGCTTTGCACCCTTTGGATTTGGTTCCCAGATGTATTTTTTGCCGTTTCCATTATTATATTGCGATGTCTCAGCTTGCTTCCTTTTAGGGTATTTTAGCGTATGTTGATTATAAGGTATTCTAACTTCATCTATGTTAAATATAAAGTTTTTACTTTTCCTGAAGTGCAAAATACTTTCATGAGATCTGCCCCAATCGGTTCCAAGATTTGCTTTATTTCTGTAATACCAAATTAGCCATTTACTCCCTTTGAATAGGTGATTTGCACTCCATTTTAAATCAGCAAGTATTTCCGAGAAACCAAATATGTAGATTGTACCATTTTTCTTTAGGACTCTATGTGCTTCCTTTATCCATATCATACTCCAATCAACATATTCTTTTTGTGATTGGAATGTATCCCATTCAGCTTTTTTAATATTATAAGGTGGATCTGCAATTATTAAATCTATTGTTTCATCTTTTAATGTTTTAAAGAAACTTACAACATCTAAATTGTAAAGTTTTCCAAATGATGTTTCAAAAAATGGGTTGATATTGTCTTTGACATTAATTGGCTCTGCTTCATATTGAATTGCAATATCTTTTACAAATGAATTGAGTTGTTCATCTTTATATACACGATAATTATTAATTGGATGCCTTATAGAATTAAATTTTCCAGTTTTGTCCCATCGTCTAAGCGTTTCTTTGCTTACACCCAATTTTTTTGCAGCTTCTTTAATTGTAATATAGTTTTCCATATGAGTTCTCACCTAAGTATTCAACATTACGCAACATTACACAACATTGGTCACAAGTTTATATTAGAAAAATAATCAATGCAAGTGAAAATAAAATTTTTATACTGAAGTCATTATATTCAGGCATAGTAAAGTACGTGTATCTGGGATTGAACTGGCAAAGAGCATCGGTATTTAAAACAAGTAATTGGCCACAAGGTTTAATCCCATGATAGCGGTCGTAATTTGCTACAATTATCAAAGTAAACCCAACTTTCACTAACTTATTAAACAAACTACTTGACCTCTTTCAAATCCCTCATCTCAATTATTTCCAAAAAACTATCAAAAATAGCTTCCAAAGCCGATTATGATTTAGTATATTAGTGACGCAAAAGAGTTGATAAATAAATCATAAAATGCAAGAACCAATAATCAAATAAATAACAATAATCAAAACATAATCCGACTATTAATAAAGGTTGTATAAAATTTGAAATCTTGTATTTAGTGCTTATTTGTTATTTGGGTTTTATGATTTGTTTTTTCTAATCTTCAGTTTGTTTAATTGTACAAAACGTGGAGTTTAAAATATGATTGTTCCAAAGAAAATTGAAAGTGTGGTTATTTTTGGTGGTGGTGGACTTGTTGGTTACCAGATTTGCCGTTTGATGGCCCGCGAAGTAAAGCCCGAAAAAATTGTTGTTTGTACCTTGTTGGAAAAAGAAGCGATCGAAACGGTTACTTTATTAAAAGAAGAGTTTAATGGCAGTGGAACCCAGTTTATTGCAGAATTTGGCAATATCTTTGTTCGCGAAGAATATGCCCGGCTTTCCCGGGGAGAAATCCAGGGTGATAAAGAAATACTGAGCACGATCTATGAAGACGTTTTTGGCGATCTCAACGATGAACCACAAAACATTGCCAGCAGTGGTTTAATGCCAAAAATTATTATGAAATATAAGCCGGATGCTGTTGTCGATTGTGTCAATACGGCGACAGCAATCAGTTACCAGGATGTAAAAAGCAGTTCTAATGTTGTAAAGGAATACCGCGATGCCGTTGGTGATTCCATCGATATTGATATTAAAGACATAATTGCCAAAGCAAAATCCGGTGATAAATCCAGCATAGATCGTTTGTGCGATTTTACTTCAAATTTCGTAGAACATAGTATCGATCCCGTAGAAAGTTTCCCGCATTTAACTAATTTAAAAATGGTAGATTTGTTGCTGATATCTCAGTCCATTCCACAATTAGTGCGCCATGTTACACTTTTGTATAAAGCATTAAATGCTGCTAAAACACATATCTATATAAAAGTAGGCACAACCGGAACCGGCGGCATGGGTGTAAATATTCCGTTCACACATGGTGAGGATAAACCCAGTTTTAAATTGATGGCAAAAACAAGTGTTGGCTTCGCGCATACTGGATTGTTATTCTTGTTGGCACGTTCTCCTGGTCCGATTATCAAAGAGATTAAACCGGGCGCAATGATTGGCCACAGACGTGTTATTTATAAAGAAATAAAGAAATTTGGTGAGCCTGTTATGCTGCGTGAAAGCCGAAAAGAAATTTTAGCAGATTCACTTGCTGTGCGTCATGAAAAATCTGAATACAAAGAAAAGGGCAACCTTTCGCTGGTTGGAATTGATACCGGTGAAAATGGCTTTTTCTCTCGTGGGGAGTATGAAACCATCACTTATATGGATTCGATGGAGTTTGTTACACCGGAGGAAATCGCTCGCAATGTACTGCATGAGATTGCCGGGGCAAATACAGGTAAAGATATTATCGCGGCAATTGATGGTGCTGTTATGGATCCAAGTTACCGTGCCGGATTAATCCGCCAGGCAGCAGTGGATGAGATGCGTGAGGAAGAGCGTAAACGCGCTGTTCCCAGTATTGCCATTGGAGAACTTGGCCCGCCTCAACTTTCTAAGCTGCTTTATGAAACTCATCTTTTACGGAAAGTTTTCCCAAAGTTGGAAGACTGGGCTTCTGATGAGATTTCAGCTGAAGAAATGTCTGAATCCGTTTTAAAATATGTAGAGAATTCAGACACTCGTGAGATTATTACATCCCTTGGTTTGGCGATTTTATTGCCGGATGGCCAGTCTATTTTTCGTGGGCCGACAATGTATATCCCTGAATCTAAAGTTCACATCGATGTACCAATCCAAAATGGTGATATTGATTCATGGGCAAATCATGGCTGGATTGATTTGCGGGTTTCTAATTTTATTCTCTGGAAAGAGCGTGCAAGAAAAATGCTCGCTTCGCGGGAACATAAATTCACTGAAGGCTCTGCTTCTGTCGGGCCCGATATGTATAATTCCCGTTTGATAAAAACTGGCGAAGTGGTTGGCTGGATTTTGAGCACAGAGTTTGACGGATCCAGAAGAAAATAGAAAAAGATGGAGTAATGGAATATTGGAATGCTGGTGTATTGGAAAACACAATTTCCGATAATTCACCAATTTCATCAATTCATTTTGGGCAAGGTGAAATGAAATGCCAATTTGAAAATGATTATAAAGAACTGTATTAACTTGAAGAGGACATTGTGAAGAAAAGTAAATTATTATTGGGTGATGAAGCTTTGGCTTTAGCCGCTTGCGATGCCGGTGTTAAAGCATTTTACGGTTACCCCGGAACACCCTCAACAGAAATTTTTGAAGCTGGTGAAAAGTATATCGAAAAAACAAATGATGGGCGCGTGGCAGAATGGGCAGCAAATGAAAAAGTGGCTTACGAGTTTGCCCTGGGCACAAGCTATGCAGGTTTCCGTACAGTTGTAACAATGAAACATGTAGGTTTGAATGTGGCTTTTGATGCCTTTGTAAATTCAGCAATTACAGGAGTGCAAGGAGGCTTGGTTGTTGCAGTTGCCGATGACCCAAGTATGCACAGCAGCCAGAATGAACAAGATACCCGGGTTTTGGCTGATTTTGCCCATATCCCTTTGCTGGAACCTGCAACACCACAGGAAGTGTACGATTTTACCATCCAGGCTTTTGAACTTTCCGAAAGATTAAAACTACCTGTGGTTCTTAGATTGGTTACCCGGTTGGCCCATTCGCGTGGTGAAGTTTATACAGCGGAAAAAAGGCTGGCACCTACCAGTGTTGGAATCCCATCAGAAGAAGAAAAAAACAACTGGGTGCTAATTCCTGCAATAGCCAGAGGCCGGTATAGAGACCTTCGTGATAAATTGCCTAATATAATTGATGCAGCGGCAAAGTATAATTCCTTCTCCGCAAATGGACGGCTTAAAGAAGGTGTTTTAATGGCCGGAATGGGCATCGCCTATTTTGAGCAATATCTCAGCGATAATGATATTGATCCTAAAAAATATAATCAATTAAAGATTGGCGCATATCCGGTAGATGTGCAGCTGCTAAAAGATTTTGTTGAAAAATGTGACACGATTTATGTTTTTGAAGAAGATTACCCTTATCTCGAAGATATGATAATTCCTTATGCAGAAGGAAAATGTAAGGTTCATGGCCGGCGTGATGGTATTTTAGCTATAGACGGAGAATTAAATTTATCAACCGTACGCACAGTGCTTGCAGGCAAAAAGGTTGAAGGCAAAGTGGATGACGATCTCCTTGCACAAATATCGGATTTGATTGAAATTCGCCCACCAAAACTTTGTGATGGTTGTGGACATAGCGATGCTTATGAAGCTATTACCAAAGCTTTAAAAAATATTGGTGTAGATGATCCGCGCATTTTTGGTGATATTGGCTGTTACACATTGGGTGTTCAACCGCCATTTAATGCAATCAACACCTGTGTTGAGATGGGTGCGTCATTATCTATGGCTTTTGGTGCTGCTATGGCAGGAATGAGCCCGGCTGTGGGTGTTATTGGCGATTCAACTTTTTTCCACTCGGGAATGCCGACACTTTTGTCCGCTGCAAAATCTAATCTAAACCTTAACCTGATTATTATGGATAATGCGATTGTGGGAATGACTGGCCAACAAGTTCCAGTAGCAGCTGACATTGCGCCAACACTGGCCAAAGCAACAGGATTTGAAGAAGATCAGGTTCATGTGTTTATTCCGCTTCCCAAAAAGACAAATGAGAATATCGAAAAACTGGAAAAAATATTCAAAGAAGATAAACCCAGCCTGATTGTTTTTAAGCGTAAATGCATCCAGGCCATGCGCCGTAAATTATATACAAAACCAGAAAAAGCAGAGGTCTGAAATTGATTAAAAGAACCCACGCTCAACCCCTTCAAAGAGGGGAGTTTGATTGGTCAAATTATGATTTTGTTCCTCTCCTTGGAGGGGCAAGGGGTGGGTTAATAATACTAAAAGGAAATTGAAAAATGAAAAACGATAATACTTTTGGATTGGTTGTTGCCGGTGTTGGTGGACAAGGTGCTGTTACAATAGCCCAACTTGTTCTTGGTGCAGCCTGGATGAGTGGCCTGCATGTGCTGCAATCGGAAGTACACGGCATGAGCCAGCGTGGCGGTGAAGTAAGTGCCCACATTATGATCAGTAAAAAGAAAGTAACCTCGCCAACAATTGAAAAAGGCACCGGTGATTTGCTTATTGGTCTTGAACCATTAGAAGCTTTACGGCATCTGGTTTATCTTAAAAAAGGGGCGCCGGTTGTAAGTACAACAACGGCCATTGTAAATATGGATTCTTATCCGGAGGTGGACAGAGTAAACAAACTGCTTTCCGGTATTGATGGGGTGAAAATGATTGACTCAGAAAGTTTGTCAAAAGAAATGCGTTTTCCACAAGCCGGTACAATTGCCTTGTTGGGTGCTGCTGCTACCTATTTGCCAATCACAGATAAGATTTGGGAAAAGGTGATTCAAGAGCGTTTTGCAAGCAAAGGGGAGAAAGTGATTGAAAAAAATATGCGGGCATTTATGACTGGCAAAGAATTGATCCTGCAATGAAAAAAGATTTTTTAGATGAAATACAATGTTACCAAATCCTGCAAAAATATGGCATAAGTACGCCAAAATATATTTTTCTTGATAAACCACAAATAGCGGATTCAAGTTTTCAGGATGGTGATGAAATTGTCTTAAAAGCCGTTGTGGATGAAGTTTGGCACAAATCTGATTTTGGATTAATTAAATTTTCTAATTTTTCCAGGGAAATTGTTGAGGAATCATACGCTTCCTTTTCTGATAGTGTTGAAAAGAAAAACTGGAAAGGGCTTTTAATTTGTGAAAAGGTAAAATTTATAAACAGCCCGCTTCCTGTTGAATTGCTTTTATCTATAAAAATGGATGCAAGTTGCGGCCCGATTATTACAATTGGCTTTGGTGGGGTTCATACTGAGTTATGGGGAAATGAACTTAAAAAAGGTGTCCTTAGTTTTAGCCCGGAAATATTATCAACGGATCAGGCTTTTGCTGAACTCTCTGTCCATTTGCTTGGAAATATTTTATTTGGAAAAGTCCGCAATGGGGAAGCCCTTGTTTCGGAAAAGACAGTAAAAGATTTATTGGAATCTGCCTGGGAATTAGCAGCAAATTTAACTGGTGAAGAACTTTCATTAATTGAAATTAATCCTTTGGCCATTGATATAAATGGAAAATTTGTTGCTCTTGACGGGGTTGGCGAAAAAGAACAACTAAAAGTGAAGAGTGAAAATGGAAAAGAGGCAAAAAACATTGAAATCTCCTCTTCACGAGCATCCAGAATACAGCATCCAGAATCCATTAGTCAGCAACAGGAAGCATTATTCAATCCTCAAACTTTTTTGATTGCCGGAGTCTCATCAAAGAAAAAAGCTTTTGGCAATATAGTCCTGGATAATTTTAAGAAATCGCTTGTTCGGCCAAAAAATATTTTTGTACTAAAAGCGGATTGCGAGGATTTTGACGGGTATAAAACAATCCCTGCTTTAAACACGCTTACCAATCCTGTAGATGTGCTGGTTTTGGCGGTTCCGGCAAAAAGTGCGATCGATGTTATTGAAGAGGCTTGCTCATCTGGTTTGGCCAAAATTATTTACCTGGTTGCTGGCGGCATCGGCGATGGTGCAGATCATACCGGATTGAAAGAAAAACTAACATCTATTCTTGAAAAATATCCCATTGATAAAAGACCACGAATTATCGGACCAAACTCACTTGGAATAGTTTTATCTCCTCAAAAAATTAATACCTTGTTTATCCCGGAAAATAAATTGCCTGTTAAATTTTTTCCTGATGGAAATATTGGTCTTATTGCGCAGAGTGGTGCCTTTTTTATAACCCGCATTTCCAGAAATGAAAATCTACCTATTCGTTTAGGGTTTTGCATTGGCAACCAGATTGATATTTCTGCAACAGATTTATTAATTGCTATGGCTGATGATAACGAAGTAAAAGTTATTGCTCTTTATCTTGAAGGCGCGCCTCAGGGTGATGCTTTAAGGCTGGCAAAAGTAATCAGAAAGGTTTGTACAAAAAAGAAAATAATTATTTACCGTGGAGGTCGGAGTCCAGCGGGAATGAAAGCAGCTTCCGGGCATACAGGCGCTTTGGCATCTGATTACAGCATTGAAAAAAAATTGTTGCAAAATGCAGGGGCAATTATCAGTGAAAGTTTTACTGATTTTGAAAATAATCTAATGTGGTACAGTGCTTATCCTGATCTCTCAATTAATAAAAGTCATAGTGTTGGTGTCATCTCAAATGCCGGTTATGAATCTGTGGCAGCAGCAGATGGCGTTGGAAATAATCTGGCTGTTTTTTCGGATGAAACAAAAAACCGGCTTAACCAAACTTTAGAAAATCATCGTTTATCAGCAATTGTAACAGCAAGCAATCCTTTGGATATTACGCCGATGGCCAGTGATGATGTATACTATAAATGTGCCTGCGATATTCTAACACAACCGGAAACAAGCCTGTTAATAAAGGGAATTGTACCACTTTCAGTTATGATTGAGTCTGAAAACGAAGGGGTCTTGGAAAAGAATGTGGAGCGTATTAAGGAGTTGATAAGCGAAACGGGAAAGCCTGTTGCAGTAGTTATTGACTCCGGGATGATTTATCAAAAAATGAAAACAACATTTGCGGAAAACGGCATTCCTTTGTTTAGCTCTATCCAGGATGTGTTTGCTGTGCTAAAATAATCAGTTGTTTGTATGAGATTGATTAAATAAAAAAGGCAGCCTTATTTCAAGACTGCCTTCATTGCTCCTGTCAACAGGAGATCCTATGGCTTATATTTCTAATTTACTTCTTTTGTCACACCAAGTACGTCCCTTATCGCATCTTCCAATTGCTGCTTTGGCAGTGCGCCCATCGCCATTTGTGGTTTATCACCCATAGGCACAAACAGAAGTGAAGGGATACTTTGAATTCCAAAAGCAGCGGCCAGTTCCTGCTCTTGTTCCGTGTTCACTTTGTAAATATTTACTTTGTCTTTGTACTCTTCAGATAATTCTTCCAAAACGGGAGCGACCATTTTACAAGGACCACACCAATCAGCATAAAAATCAATCAGACAAGGTTTATCGCCTTCAAATTTCCATTCTTTGTTTTGTTCAAAGTTAAACACTTTATCTAAAAATGTTTGTTTGTTAAGATGTTCAGTCATTTTGTATTCCTTTCGATTTTTTTATTTTCTTTATTTTCAAAACTAATTGTTCAGATGACAAACCAGATTTAAAAGTTACAAATTATATTTTTCTATCGTTCTAAAATAGTTCAGCCTAAAATTAACCGTAAAAATGTAACAGCTTAAGCCTTTCTATTGATAACCGATATTTGGATTATACAGAAAGTTAAATATGAAATCCGATAAAATAAATCTGCAAATTGAAGATTTGCTTGAAGCTTTGCCGGATAATTTTGAACCGGATGAAGATTTTTTAGCTATGCTTGAACGGTTAAATATTGCTTCAAATAAAAGTCAGATAGCTCAAACGAACCATCTGAACAATTTATATATTTTAGATTCCTTACCTAACCCAGCATTTATTCTAAACCAATCCAGGTTAATAAAGAGAATTAATAAAGTTGGAGAGGAAGTATTTGGTTATGAAAATGAAGAACTGGAAAACCTGTTTTTTTCTGATTTATTTATAGACGAGGTAATCTGCGATTTTTTTCTTTCTGAGTTACCTGGAAATGTAAACTTATCTGGCGTTGAAGTTGAATTAAGAAATAAAAAGGGTGATATGATCCCGTTTCTGCTTTCAGGTTCTGCATTAAATATAGAAAATGAGACAGTATTTATTTGTGTCGTTCAGGATATTTCCGAAATAAAAAGACATCATGAAAAACTATATGCAGCCAAATTAAAGGCAGATGAATCTAATAAAGCAAAAAGCGAATTTCTTGCAAATATGAGTCATGAGATAAGAACACCTCTTAATGGAGTAATTGGATTAAACAATCTGATTTTGGATACTGAGCTTACGGAAGAGCAGGAAGAGTATTCAAAATCAATCCGCTTTAGTGCTGACTCATTACTACGTTTGTTAAATGATATTCTTGATCTTTCAAAAATTGAAGCCGGAAAGATCGATTTTGAAGTATTTGGATTTTCACCTGTTGATTTAGTTCAACAGGTCTGTTCAATTTTTGAATTACAAGCGAATGAAAAAGGTATAGTTATTAAAACCGAAATTGATGCTGGTGTTGCCGATATTCTTTTCGGTGACATGGCTCGAATTCGTCAAATAATAGTAAACCTTGTTGGAAATGCCATTAAATTTACAGAAGAAGGTTCAATTACAATCGGCTTGCTATTGCATGATGAGCAGGATGATAAGCAGACATTAAAATTTTCGGTCAGGGACACAGGAATTGGGATTTCAGTAACAAAACAAAAACATATATTTGAATCTTTTTCACAAGCCGATGCTTCTACAACGAGAAAATATGGAGGAACAGGTTTAGGTCTTTCTATTTGCAGGAAACTGGTTTGGCTAATGAAAGGGGAAATGAATGTTTTTAGCCGTGAAGGCCATGGTTCAAATTTTTGGTTTACAATTCCATTTAAGGTTAATGTCGAAAACAAGCAGTTAATAGAGAAAACTGAAAAAGAAAACTCTTTAAATATTATTTCAGGATTACATATTCTTTTGGTTGAAGATAATCTGATCAATCAAAAGGTGGCAAAAAGGCTTTTAACCAATAACAGTTTTAAAGTTGATGTTGCTAATAATGGCCAGCAAGCTGTTGACATGTTTATTGAAAAAAAGTATGATCTAATATTGATGGATTTACAAATGCCGGTAATGGATGGCTTAACTGCATCAAGAAAAATACGCGAATTCGATGATGATATTCCAATTATTGCTTTAACTGCAAATGCCATGAAGGGCGATGAAGAGATGTGCCTTGAAGCTGGAATGAACGGATATACTACAAAGCCAATTAAAAAAAATGAACTGTTTGACATTATAAATAATCTCACCTTTAAAGAAATAGAGTTAGAACTTTAAATTGTGTTTCTGCTCATTTTTTTCCTTATTTACTTCTGCCATATTTAATTTTTTTTCATCTAAGATTTTTGATTGAAATAATTTCAGTCAAAATGTGTTTATAGTTATAACTTTTAAAATAATTATTTAGGAGAAGTTTATGAGAGCATTGGGCACATATTTGTTTACAGGTATGATTATTATTTTAAGTTCTTGCAGCACCGAAACAGGGGTTGAACCTGAAGAGAAAAAAGTAAATCCTGTTAAATCCACATACTCATCTATTAGTACCCAAATTTTTGATCAACGTTGTTCATGTCATCACAGCGGCCAAACACCCGGACTACAAAGCTCCACAGCTTATACCAATATTATAGGTGTTTCAAATTTCGCCAATACAATGAACTATATTGAACCAGGAAAACCGGACAGCAGTTATTTATTCCAAAAAATTATAGAAAGCGGTAATATAAGCGGCTCACGGATGCCTCGCGATGGAGCAACAACCGGTCACCTTTCACAGGTTGAGCTGGATTCTATTCGCACCTGGATTGAAAATGGCGCACTTAATAATTAGAAAATTGTATTTCACCAAGGAGAAAAAATGATCCTAAAAATTCATAGAATTATTTTTATGTTAATTCTATTTTCAGGATTAATTACTGCCGGTGATTGGCAGGTGGATAAAGATGCAAAGAACAGCGTTGTTTTTATGTCCAGCACAACTTTACTGGATTTTGAAGGAAAAACATCTGATATCGATGGCTATCTTTTTTGGAAAGGCGAGGAAATTTTTGCTGATGGTAATGAACTCTATTTTGAAATATTGTTAAATACATTTAGCACAGGAATTGGTAAAAGAGACCGTGATATGCGTGATGATATTTTGGAAACAAAAAAATATCCATATTCCTCATTTAAAGCCAAAATAACAAAATCGGAAAAAAAAGATGAAGCATATCATGTATTGGTTAAAGGCGAGATGATTTTACACGGACAAAAAAAAGAAATGGAAATACCCGGTGTAATTACCATTAAAGATGGTCTTATGAATATCAAAACAAGTTTCACAATTTTTTTAGACGACTTTAAAATTGCAGCCCCCAGTTTAATTGCTTTTATTAAAGTTGCCAACGAAATAAAGCTGGAATTGGATTTTAATCTGCGTGAAATAAAATTAAATTTGTAATTTTTAGTAATAAGGAAAAATATGAGAAAGTTATTATTGGTTTATTTATTAACCGGTATATTTAGTTGTGCTTTTGCCGGTGATTGGCAGGTTGATAGTAAGGCAAAAAATAGTATTGTTTTTAACTCCAGCACAACGTTGTTGGATTTTGAAGGTAAAACAGAAAATATCGATGGATATATTTATTGGGAAGGTGAAAAAGTTTTTGGAGAAAAAAACGAACTCTATTTTGAAGTTCAATTAAATACTTTTGATACAGGAAATGGTAAGCGGGACAGGGACATGCGTAATGATGTTTTACATACAAAAAGCTACCCCGTGGTATCTTTTAAAGGTAACTTTATTAAAGTTGAAAATTCCGGTAGTCATTACAAAGTAATAGTAAAAGGGCAGATGGACCTGCATGGGAAAAAACAAGAAATGGAAATACCCGGGACAATTGAAATGATGGAAAGTAAAATGAATCTTAAAAGCAGTTTTAGCATTTTTCTAAAAGATTATAATATTGAGGCGCCCAGCCTTGCGGCTTTTATAAAAGTAGCAGAAGAAATAAAACTTGATCTGGATTTTAATCTGAAAAAACTTGAAAATGAATAAATGTTTAGTTGGCAAGATTTAACAAGAACATACCAAAGGAGTGATCGTGTTAAAAAATATTATGGTTTTATTTATACTTGTACCTTTTATGGTTTCAGCCCAATCGCGCTGGAAGAGAAGTGAGGCTGTAAAAAAAATAGATATTGAGCTTTTTCATTCAACTCAAACTGCAAACCTGCCAACAACCGAAACCCTTAAAAAGGGCGATTTTATGTACGAAATCTCCCATCGCTTTGGTAAGATTTCTGATGGCTATGACGCATTATATGGTTTTGATGGACCTGTTTCCATGCGTACTGCACTTAGCTATGGAGTTACCGATCATTTTATGATAACTGCTGGCCGAAGTGGTACTTTTGATAATCTTGAACTTCGTGGGAAATACAAACTATGGCAATTGGAAAGTAAAACAATGCCATCAGTTTTCGCCTTTCGTGCCGGGCTGGCGATCAATACAAATGATGGGCAGTTTGATGCATTTGATGCGGATTATACCCAGTATTTTGCACAGCTTGTTTACAATATAATGTTCCTGGACAAGAAGCTTGGAGTAGGTATTGTCCCTTCCTATGTTTATAACAGCTATATTTTTGCTAAACAAAATAACCTTGATACAAAGTATTCTTTTACTCTTGGAACATACTATCAATATTATTTTAGCAGGCTTTTCAGCCTTTGGGCAGAGTTTAGTCCGGTTATTGGTGGTTGGCAGGGTTCGATTGCAGCAAATCCTCTTAAAGAATTTAGGTCATATAATACAATTGCGGTAGGTGGCGCTATTGAAACGGG
The DNA here is from genome assembly GCA_013112635.1 of Calditrichota bacterium. NCBI lineage: Bacteria > Pseudomonadati > Calditrichota > Calditrichota bacterium. Next base: position 95,568 of record JABFGF010000012.1, read on the forward strand.
TGGTCATGTATTTCATTTATTTGTCACAAACAGCAACCGTTTAAATACAACACAATATCTTGTTGGCTCCGATGCGGAAACAGATAAAGATGCATGGAAACTTGGGTTTGGTATTACCCGCGAGTTATAAGATGTGATAAGCATTTTTTAACCACAGATTATCTTTTTAATGCTTGTGCCCAGGATTTGTGTAAGGCTGGTTTTGCATCTTTGCATATAAAAACCGCTAAACCACGTTCTCGCGCAAACGGATTTGTTATCCTACCTGCAATATCCACATCATTAAAATAGTTTTCAACAGTGTTCAAGTTTCCACCAACCCAGAAAACAACTTTTGCATCAATTTTTTCCGGTGCCCAGGGTAAATAATTAGAACTCATTGAAACTGCTTTGGGTAAACCATATTGATTGCCATAAAAATCTACACATCCGGAATCGCCATAATTTTCACCATAAATTATACAGCTTTGTTTTTCAGCATCAGTAAGCTGGTTGTAAGAAAACTGTACAATATCTGCTACTTCATTCCAGCCTAGTTGATCTGCATAATCCTGTGGCAGATCATAAATACGTCCATCTTCCCAGCGCAACAGTGCATCAAATCCTGCATCTTTTGTCAACTGGCCGTAGTAAAGCATTCCACTTAATGGTAACACCGGCAAACTATGCGGAAGAACAGGGATAAACAATAAAACTGTAATAGCAGGAAATGCAATCCTAATCCAAAGTTTTTTGATTAATTGTTCAGCAAAAATGCCGCCAAAAGCAAAGAGAACAAAATACGATCCTCCGATATAATAATTTTTAGAGTCCAGCAATAAAAAAATTATAAAATTTATTACAAATGCCAGACCTAAAGCATGATATTTTTTAGCCTCTTGGCCAAACAGTAGAAATCCTAATCCTGCAAGCCAGAATAATAAAACCGGTGCTGCCATTAAAAGTTGGTCCAAAATAAAAACTATAGGTGAAATATGAACCAACTGAGACTGGTTTAATGCGGACATGTGATGGAATACAGGAAATCCATTTAAAGACTGCCAGATGAGGTTTGGCATAAAAATGAGCACGGCTATTGCAATGGCCAGATAAGGGTATTTTGTTTTAAAAATTTCTCTTTCCTTAGAAATAGCTATTCCGGCCAGAATTGAAACGGCCCAAATAAAAATGGTATATTTTACCAACATCCCCAAACCAACCATAGCACCAATCATATAAATGTATTTTGTTTGTTTTGATTTTAGCCACTTTACTGTAAAATAAGATGTGAGCACCCAGTAGAAATAATTGAAAACCACAGGCATAAAATAATGATCTATCCTTAAATAGAGAGGCACACACAAAACACCTACCATTGCAATGATTTGTGCAAATTTTTTACCGCCAACTTGTTTTACAATTAGCCCGGTAATAAAAACATTAAGTGCGCCAAAAAGAGCAGGAAAGAAGCGAATGGCAAACTCAGTGTAGCCGAAAATATTTTGTGCAAGCCAGGCAAAAATGGCAATGGTTGGCGGTGTTTCAATAAAACCCCAGGCAAGGTGATTACCCATTTCGAAATACATAAATTCATCACGGTGGATTCCATATTTTGCATAAGTTATGAGATGGATGATAAACTTTAGCAAAGCGGCGCCTGCAATAATTCCCCAGTTTTTTAAAAAAGCAAGTAGTTTCGTTTGCATTCGAATTTTCTCCTGTTTGACCTGGGGAGATTATACAAATAAATTTTGAAGAGTCTGTCTTTTCCAATCGGCGAGGCGTTCGTTCCAATCGGGAAGTATAGAGCTAAGATGTAAGTTGGGAGTTTATTTATAGTTAGTATCAAATGATACCTTAATGAATTTTGTGTATTTTAAACCAAAATCTAAGGAGGTATCATTATGGATCAAAACCTTACCAAAAGGCTTCATTCCAAGTCTGTTAAAAACGCTATTGTTAATAATATTTCTCATGATTTCAACCTTACACCGATACTGGCTGAAGCTTACTTTAACCAGATTAAAAACTATTTCTTAGAACA